>JBILET010000014.1:0-11640 GCA_044351935.1 Bdellovibrionota bacterium | reverse complement strand
ACTCTATAGCTAGCTGATTTTGGCTCATTTTCAATACAATTTTGTTCTGTAGCACAAACTATAGTTCAAATTAGAGTAACTTGCTAATAGGAAATTTATTTTCTGAATTATGCACCAAGATATGCTTCGATTACTTTGGGATTATTGAGTATCGAATTTGCTTTATCAGTCATGGTAATAAAGCCGTTTTCCAGAACATAAGCACGGTCCGCAATTGATAGCGCTCTTTTTGCATTTTGTTCTACTAGTAAAATGGTTGTCCCGGTCTTGTTAAGAAGTTGTAGCGTTTGAAATATCTTATCAACAAAAATTGGGGCAACTCCCATTGATGGCTCGTCTAATAATAGAAGCTCGGGGTCGATCATAAGGCTTCTACCTATTGCTAACATTTGTTGTTCTCCGCCAGATAGAGTTCCACCAAATTGTGATTTACGTTCAGCTAGAATAGGAAATAATTCAAAAACTTTTAGAAGTCGTTGGTGGATAATGTTTTGATCGGTTACTGTAAATCCGCCTACTTCTAGATTTTCTATCACAGTAAGTTTTGGGAATATTCTTCTTCCTTCTGGCACGTGAGATATACCTAAATTTGGAAGTTGGTATGCTTCTTTGCTAGTTAAGTTAATTGACTTGTATAAAATTTGTCCATTTGATGTTGGTATTAATCCTGACAGAGCTTTTAATATAGTCGTCTTACCGGCACCATTAGCACCAATTATAGTTATGAGTTCTCCTTTATTTATATCAATACAGACATTATTGATTGCTTTAATGTTACCATATTGAACAGATAGTTCTTTAACTGAAAGTAATAAAGACATTAATGTGCCTCCATATCGTTAGCAGAATCGCCAAGGTAGGCACTAATGACAGCAGGATTATTTCTTATTTGTTCGGGCGTGCCACTTGCGAGTAATGAACCCTGATGCAAGACAATTATTCTGTCAGAGATATTCATAACAACTTTCATGTGATGCTCAATTAGGACAACCGAAATCCCATCATTTTTGATTGATTCAATCAGCTCGGCTAGTTGCTCACCTTCGGCTGGATTTAGCCCGGCAGCTGGTTCGTCTAGTAATAAAATCTTTGGGTCGGATGCTAAAGCACGAGCAATCTCGAGCCTTCGCTTGTTTCCGTATGATAATTCATCGGCAAATCTGTCTTTTAATTCAGTCAATCCAACTTTATCGAGTAATTGAATTGCTTGATTGACCAATTTATTAGTGTGGTGTTTTTCGGTTCTAGGTAAAAATAATGATTCTACAAGGAATACATCCGTTGATTCTTTTAGGCCCAATACAACATTATCTAAAACAGTTAATCCTTTAAATAATCTTATATTTTGAAAAGTTCTTGCTAAGCCTTTTTTGCTGCATATTGAAGGTGTAAGGCAAAATTCTTTTTTAATACTCCAAAGTGCGAAGACAGAAATTATAAACACACAAACTTGCAGCAATATAAAGTTATAGCCGCCAACTTCTAAAAGTGTAGGGATAAAGGATTTAAAAAAATTAAACCAATCAAATGATTGGCCCCATATATATTTTTGATTGATTAATTGTTCCCAAAGTTTAGGTATATAAATTAGAAATACAGTTGAAAATGATATTAGAAAGCCAAATAGAAGAGTCTTTAACCAAAACAAATTATCTAATGTATCTTGCAGTTTGTTTTGCCCAATATAAATACAGCCAGAAGTCGATTTATATATCCCAGTGATAATATTAAATAGAGAAGTTTTTCCTGCGCCGTTTGGTCCAATTATAGCTAGTATCTCGCCAGGATTGATCTGAATGCTTACATCGTTTACTGCTTTTAGACCACCAAAAGATAAACTTATATTTTCGGTTGTTAGGATAGCTTGTTTGGTCATTTTTTAGCACCTAAAAATCCGTTTGGGCGATAACGCATCATCAAAATAAGTGCTAATCCAAATAACATGTATTTGTAATTATTTGGTGATGCGTAAATAGTTTGAGTTCCTGAAAACCCTATTCTTCCCAGCCACTCACTTGCACGAGTTAGTACAATTGAATTTAGACCAACCATTATAATCGAACCAAGTAGTACACCAGGAAGTGACCCAAGTCCGCCTACGATAACGATACAAAGAGCTAACACAGAAATATTAAAATCATAATTACCTGGTTCTCCGCTAGAAGCTAAGTATGCGGCCCAAAGTGCTCCTGCTATTCCAGCAATACACGAGCTTAAAACAAAACTAATAGTTTTAATTTTAAATGGTTCGTGTCCAAGCGAACGAGCTGCTAATTCATCTTCTCGCATCGCCATTAAAGATAATCCAAGTCGGGAATCTTCTAAATTTTTAACAATAATTAATAGGATAAATAAACTAATTAATAATAAGTAATACCAAGGATAAAGAGAGCCATTTTGTATCGTGAATCCAAATATAGATGGACTAGGAAGAGGGTTTATTCCTTGGGTTCCTTTTGTAATAACATCAAGATTGCGCAAAATATCTTGCATGATTTCGCCAAAGCCCAAGGTAACAATTGCTAGATAGTCTCCGCGAAGGCGAAGTGTAGGAAGACCAATTATAAATCCAGCTGCTGCAGTTAATAAAACTGATACACCAATTCCCGTTATAAACGAAAACTGAAAAGGATATATTTCACAGGTGCTGATTGAATAACCGTATGCTCCTAGCGCCATAAATCCTGCAATACCAAGACTAAGTAATCCTGTGTAACCAGCAATGACTTGTAGTGCTAAACCAAGAATCGCAAATATAAATATCTGTCTAAAAGGACCAGTAGGCGAAAACTGTGAAGGAATAATAAAATCAAGTAATGGCATTAATGCCAAAATAAAAAAAGTTGTAAGTATCCAGTTGCGTCTTAAATACTCCATTACACTTTCTCTTTATAAGATGAACCAAGGATTCCTTGAGGACGAAATATTAATGTGATTATTAATGCAGAAAAAACTACCGCATTAGTCCATTCAGCAGCAATGTATTGATCACTTAATGCTCTGATGACTCCAAT
Organism: Bdellovibrionota bacterium; assembly: GCA_044351935.1. Classification (GTDB taxonomy): domain Bacteria; phylum Bdellovibrionota_C; class UBA2361; order UBA2361; family JBIKWN01; genus JBIKWN01. The sequence continues at coordinate 8,626 of JBILET010000014.1, read as the reverse complement.
TAAAATTCCACCAATAACAGCTCCTGTTAGGCTTCCTATACCACCTAGAACTGCCGCCGAGAACGCATCAATTCCAAGTCTAAATCCCATTTGGAACGAAATAGTATTGTTGTATAGCGAATACATAACAGCTGCTACACCTGCGAATGCTCCTCCAATAAAAAAAACTTTACTGGTAATAATATTAGGATTGATTCCCATTAGGGCTGCAGCAGCTTTATCTTGCGCTACTGCGCGCATGGCTTTGCCTGTTTTTGTTTTATTAACAAGAAAATGAAGAATTATTAAAAGAGGAATAGCAACAAAAACTACCATCATTTCACGACTAGTTAATAGAATATTCGAGTTTTCACCAAGTAAGTTATCGAATGACAATAAGGCAGGAAAATCTTTTGGCGACGCAGCTGTATTACCAAAAGAGAACACTTCCATAGGAAGGCCTCCCCAGAATAGACCTATATTTATAAATATAAACGAAACTCCAATAGCAGATACTAATGGGGCAAGTTTAGGGGCATTTCTTAATGGGCGATATGCAAATTTTTCAACAAGAACATTTATAATCGCACAAAATAATCCACTGCCAATTATCATAGCGATTATTGTAGAAGTACGAACAAATAAAGTGCTATCAGCCGATACTCCTAGAATTCCTAAAATAGTTAGTGCAGCAAAAGCTCCCAACATACATAGATCGCCGTGAGCAAAATTTATTAGTTCTAGTATCCCATAAACCATCGTGTATCCCATTGCGATAATTGCAATGATCAATCCATTTGCTAAGCCTATAATTAGTTGTTGGATTATTACTTCGGTGAATGACATCGAATATTTATTGTATTTGATCTAGAAATTCAAATTTTCCGTCTTTGATCTTATTAATTGAAATAATTGCTTGGGTGGTGTCACCATTTTGATCAAATGACCACTTTCCAAGTAATCCTTCAAAGTTAGTAGTACTAGCAATTGCTTCGCGAATTTTTAATCGATCTTCTGTATTAGCACGAGCAATGGCATCAAGTATTACAAGCGTAGTTTCGTATCCGTATGATGCATACGCTTCAGGGATTTTATTATATTTGCTTTTGAATTTTGCTACGAATTCTGCGCCTTTTCCGGTTAATTTATCAGCAGGGAGCCCTCCAAAAGTTACATAAACATCATTAGTTGCACTACCTTTTCCGATAGCATCAATAAATGCTTGTTCAAAACAACCATCAGGACCAATAATTTTAGCTTTGATTCCAACTGCTCTTAAATCTTTAACTACTTGTCCGCTATTACTTTGAGTTGTAGCTCCAATAAAAATTACATCGGGATTAACCGCACGAATTTTAGTTGCAAGAGATCTATAGTTAGATGATTTAGCATCAATACCTTCATTACCTAAAACTTGCATTCCAAGACTTACTGCAGTTTTTTCAAATATCCCTGCTAATCCTTTCCCGTATAACTCTTTGTCGTGAATTGCGTACGCTTTTTTTGCTCCATTATTAAATGCCCATTTTGCTGCTACTGAACCTTGTAGATCGTCAGCAGGAACAAGTCTAAAATATCCAGGCTTACCACTTGTGCGGTAAATGCTTGGTTCATTTGGTTCACCAAGACCAGGTTTTGTTAAGCCAGGCCAAGTTGCAAATCCAAGTTGAGCAACTCCAGCAAGATTTAGTTTAGGTTGAGAAATTTTGGTTGCTCCTGAGTTATAAATTATATAAGCAACTACAGATTTATCTTGAATTGCTTTATCAGCATTGGATGCTTCAATTGCAGGATCCCAGTTGCCTCGCTCGGGCGAAGCATCATCCCAATCTTCATAAACGATTGAAAACTTTCCGGCTTTGCCACCACGTTCTTCAATTGCAAGACGTATCCCATTTACAACATCACCTGTCATTGTATTAGAGCTTCCTGTGCGAGGAAGACTGGATACAATTTTTAGTGTTTGGGCAAAAGATATTTGTGAATAAGCAACTAAAGTTGAAAACAAAATGGCTAAATAACTGGATTTCATAATGGGTGAGTATATACAATTAGGACGTGAACTATCTACTGTTTAAAAATAACGAAGTTCAATTTGTTGATAATCGCCCAGTGATCACAGTATCAGGCTCTCGAGCTTGTTACATTAGGGATAGGCACCAACTTACGACACCAGGGACATCTGTTAAAGCTGCAATTTATGGGGGCAAACTCGGTTATGTAAAACTGTGTTCAGTCCAGGATATAAATACAGATAACCCTTCATATATATTTGAAGGTGAGTTTGATAAGGAACCACCTGCTAAATCCAATATTACTTTAATAGTAGGAGTTGCTAGACCTCAAACTATAAAAAAAGTTATTCAACTTGCCATAAGTTATGGAGTGAGCAAAGTAGAATTTCTAAGAATGGATAAAACTATCCCATCTTATTGCGACTCAAAAATTTGGATTGCTGATTCAATTGAAAATGAAATATGGGAGTCCTTGGAGCAAGTAGGTGATTCAATAGCTGTTAATATTACTTTAAATAAAGACGCACACTATTTTGCTAGAGCAAAATTTGCCGAACATATTTTAAACTTTGACAAAGTGATTGCTTGTGATTCGGAATGGACAAATTCAATAGTTTCATTTTTGGATTCAAGTGATCAATCTAATAATGAACATATAGCGATTATATTAGGTCCCGAAGCTGGATTTTCAGATCGAGAACGCCAATGGCTTAGTAGCTCCGCAAAGATATTAAAATCAGGTTTAGGTAAAAGAATTTTTAGACTAGAGCACGCGGTAGGATGTGCTTTGGCTATCTGCACCGCCAGACGTTCCATCTAGAGCGATAGATACAGTCATATCACTTAAGACGTTTACAATAGATCTAACTCTAGCAACAATCCAATCAACAGATAAAAGAATTGGAATTATTTCGACAGGCAAATGAAATACAGAAAGTATTAGCGAAAGTGAAACTATTCCACTTTCAGGAATGCCCGCTGTGCCTAATGCAGTTAACACACAAACAAATGCCACTACTAATTGTTCGACAATAGTAAGTTGTAATCCAAAAGCTTGGGCAACAAAAATTACAGCCATCGCTTCGTATAGCAGTATTCCGTCGTTGTTTAGATTAGTACCCACACATGCACCCAATCGTGAAGAATGTTTAGAAACTCCAAGTTCATCAAGTTTTTTTAGAGTAGTAGGTAGTGCAGCCAAAGAACTATTCATTCCGAATGCATGCATACAAGGTTCGAATGCTGATCTAAAAAATGTTTTGATAGATATATTTGATTTTAAAATAATCCAGGTAGGGTAAATTATGATTGAATGTAATATAAGGCCGCCAACACCTACTGCTACATACATCCAAAGTGCCCCAAACGTTGATACGCCATGTTCTGAAACTGTTTTGGTGATAACAACAAATACAGCAATAGGAATTAGAGTAATTACCCATTGCAAAGCCAATACAAAAACTTGCGTTATAAATCCTGCAGCTTTTGCAATTGATTGAGTAGAATAGTCAGTATGCGTTTTTAACGTATGTCGGATAGCAAGACCCAGTAATATTGCCAGTAATACTGTGGCAATCATCTGGTTTTCTACAAATGGACTTAATATGCTGTCTGGAATAAAAGTTTTAATAAAGTTTTCAGTAGAAACATTTGCTAATCCGATAGGTTTAGATAAGTTATTTGTTATTCCAGAGGCAAATACTGGGTCGCCTGGCCTAAAATAATTGGATAATAAAAGCCCAATTGATGCGGCAAAAAATGCATTGATACCAGCGATAACTATTAGTCTTCTAAAGTCTTTTCCAGAATATGCAACCCCAATCATTATTTCTAAAACTGCAAAAAATACCATCGGGACTGCTAGTAACTTAACTAAGTTGATAATACTTTTGCCAATTAATTCAATTGGAATATCGATTGGTCCACAAATCATTCCTACAACTGTGCCCAAAATTATGGCAACAATAATTTGTGCGGTCATTGGAAGATTAATTAACAATCTAATTGGATTAATTATCATATGGGGTTATTGGAATTTAAAATTGTAGCCACAATATTTTCCGCAGCTTCCATTGCGCCGTTAATAGATGGTGTCTGTGTATAGTCTGCTCCTAAAAAAATCCCATCTTCTATCATGGAAGTTCGATGCCAAGGAGTTAGTGTACCTTTGCAAGTTTTGGGCAGAGCAAATTTAATTAATCTATTATCAATGCAATTCCAGGTCGAGACTTGTTGTCCAAATAAATTAAATAGCTCTTGAGTTACTAAATTTTTAACGTCCTCTAATGAAGTAGAAGAAGGCAAAAGAGAAGTTACTGATATTAGTGCGGTAGAGTCGGGGGAATAATTTTTACAAATATTAGTTATTGGACATAGGTGAAGAATTGCAGAGTCACATTTAGGAGATAAGAAAATCATTTTTTGGTTATAAGGCGCGCTAGGGGCTGTAAAATGCAAACAAAAAGTATGCTGATAAGGCTTTGATGATTCTATTAAGTTACTAACACTAGGTTGTAATTTAAAATTTTTCAGTAATAACTCGGCATTTAACGAATCAGAAGCAATAATTACTTTATTTACTTCGACTTGGTTTCCTTTATTGTCAGTGAGTTCGACATAGGAACTTTTTTTTGAAATCGATTGAATTGCAGTATTAAGAAATAAATTTTTGGGATTTATATTATTTAATAACTCAAGGGGGATTTGTTTCATTCCGAGTGATGGAATAGTAGCGCGCCCTCGAACAAAATGGCCAAAAGTAAATTCAAACATTCTAGAGGTAGTTTGTAGGTTCTTATCTAAAAATACTCCACCAAAGAATGGCTTAAAAAATTCATTTATACACTTATCACTTAGACCTAACTCGACTAGGTAGTCCAAAGTAGTGGAATCCTCTTTTAAATCATTTTGGTTTCCGACGTTATAATTAAAGAATGCTTGACTTATTAATCTTAAAATTATCGCTTTGTCTAAAGTAGAAAACGATTTAGAGAATAAAGTTGGAAGTATGTAATTTGGGTGTCTAATGGGATGGGCGATGCAATTTGATAAGTTTCCTAAAATGGCTCCCGAATCAAATGGATTTAGATTAAGTTTGCTTAGATCGATGTTTCGTTTTACAGCTTGATAACTATCAAGTAGTACTTGAAAGCCGCAGTCGATATTAAAGCCGTCAATTGTTTCAGAGCGAACGCGGCCTCCTACTTGGCTACTTGATTCAAAAATTAAGAAATCAAAACCGAGCTGTTGAAGTAACTTGGCACATGTAAGCCCAGTTAGGCCCGCCCCAATAATTGCGATTTTATTACTCATATTAAATAAAAATTAAACTATTTATAACATATTGAATTTATTGAATTTATACAAATGAATAAATTATCTTTTTCCTTCGTCAAGGATAGAAATGTTGCCTATAGTATGAAAAAATGATTGTTTTGATGTATAAGTTCGATAAAATATCATATAATCAAAAAAGTACTAATGCGAAATAAATTAAAGATTTTGGACTAAGTGCTTAATACAGAAACTCAAATTAATACCAGTAGCATTCTTTCTGCTCTTTTAAGAGGGGATGAACAAACTATTGGTCATATGTTTGATGATTTGCTTGCTGGTGGCACAAGCCTACAGGAACTTTTCGTGGACTTAATAAGTCCTGCTCAGTCCGAAATTGGTGAACTTTGGTTAAAAGGGGATGTTTCGATTGCTCAAGAGCATCGTGCTACGCAAATTTTGACTGACCAATTAGCTAGGATACGTACTAAGTCGCTATCTCGTAAGTCATTAGGTTTGCGAGCTGTGATTTGTTCTCTTGAGGGTGACTTTCATTCTTTGGGTGGAAGAATGGCTAGTGATCTATTAATTAATGATGGATGGAATGTTGATTTTTTGGGAGCTAATACACCCGTTGATGAGCTAATCGAATATAGCAAAAAGGTTAAAGCTGATTTGATTGGCATATCAGTAACAAATAGTAGTTTTGTAGTTAAAGCTAAGGAAACCGTGGAAAAGATAAAAAAGAATTTACCTGATGTTAAAACAATAGTTGGAGGAAGAGGGGTCATGAAACAAGAAGATGCAGCTTATATTGGGGCTGACACAGTTGTTATGAATGGATCTAGTGCTATATCTGAAGCCAGAAAAGTTGTCGGTGCTAACTCAAATCAGAATGGACTATTCCAAGTCCTAGCTGAAATTGGAGGTAGGATTCATTATCATCGCAAAGCACAAAAGATGTCCCAAGAAAAATTAGCTCAGAGTTCTGGCTTGGATAGGGCGTATATCAGCTCCGTAGAAAATGGAAAGCAAAATATAACTATTGGTGCTCTCTTGAAGCTTTCAGATGCATTAGGAATCGAGCTATCTACTCTTATCGTAAGTAACCCTGAATAATTATTAATTACATTTTTATAATTATTCGTTTAGGTTGCTAAAATGCATTTTTATATCTTCGGCCATATATGGCTTGCGGCATTTTTTTTGATGTTTTTTGGCTGGGTTGTTTCTTTACTCAGGAAAAGAGCTGAAATTGTTGACGTTCTTTGTACTATAGGTACAGCTTTAGCTGGTATTTGGTGTTCTATCGTATTAGAGGGCGATACGGCCAGAAGGATGGTTTTGGGAGGTGTCTTTGGTCTGTGGGGACTAAGACTATCTTTACACTTATTCAAAGATAGATTTTTAGCAACTTATGAAGACGGAAGATACAAAGATCTTCGCGAGGAATGGGGAAACTCAGCTAATAGTAAGTTTTTTCTATTTTTCCAATTGCAAGCATTTTTGATTCCAGTTTTAGCAACTACTGCTTTCTCGGTAGCTTCAAATTCAAGACCATTAAGTTGGATTGATTCGATAGCAATAATTATTATGTTGTTATCCATACTGGGCGAAACTGTCAGTGATAGGCAACTGGCTCGATTTAAGATAGAACGAAAAAATAATAGTGACCCGGCAAATTCGATCTGTCGCGTTGGTCTGTGGAACTGGTCAAGGCATCCAAACTATTTTTTTGAGTGGACCTTTTGGCTAACTTTTCCAGTTTTAGCTTTAGGCAGCCCGTATTTTTTTCTAGTATTTATTTCTCCTGTTCTAATGTTTTATCTAATCAGATACGTTACTGGGGTACCACCAACAGAAGATCGCATGTTAAAAAGTCGAGGGGATATATTCCTTAAATATCAAGCTGAAGTTAGCGCGTTTATTCCACTACCACCAAAAGTAAAAAATTAATTATGTTAGATTCTATTCTCGAGACAAATTTAGTACCTGATTTTATTCTAAGATTTGGAATCAATAGAATATGTAAACAGCGACTTGATGGTGAAATGTTAAATTGGATAACTACTGGCAGCACCACAAATAAACAAGATTTTATTAAATCATTGTACTCCGCACCGATTGCACTAGTACCTGAAAAAGCTAATGAGCAACACTATGAAGTACCAGCTGCATTTTATGATTTATGCTTAGGTAAAAGAAAAAAATATAGCTCGTGTTTTTATCCAGATAATTGTAATTCACTTGATGAAGCAGAAGAGCATATGCTTTCTTTGTATATTCAAAGAGGATTAATTCAGGATGGACAATCTATTTTAGAGTTAGGGTGTGGGTGGGGATCTTTATCCTTATTCTTAGCTGAAAGGTTTCCAAACTGCAAAATCACAGGAGTATCAAACTCATCTTCCCAACGTGAATATATTCTAAATAAAGCTAGTAGTTTAGGATTAAAAAATATCTCTATTCAAACATGTGATATGAATAAGTTTGAACCTGGACAAAAATTTGATCGAATTGTCTCGGTAGAAATGTTTGAGCATATGCGCAATTGGCCAGAACTATTTGGCAAAGTTGCAAATTGGTTAAACGATGATGGGAAGTTTTTTATGCATATATTCACGCATAAAAATTTTGCTTATCCGTATGAAGTTAAAGATAGTACTGATTGGATGGCAAAATATTTTTTCTCGGGTGGAATGATGCCATCAGACGATTTGCCTTTGTACTTTCAAGAAAAACTTCGAATTGAGGACCACTGGATGTTGTCAGGTACACACTACGAAAAGACAGCAAGACATTGGCTTGAAAATTTAGATTCCAACCAGGCAAAAGCGTTATCGGTGCTTGACTCTATTTATGGAAGTGGTGAAGGACAAAAATGGCTAGTCAGATGGAGGCTGTTTTTTATGGCTTGTGAAGTCCTATTTGGTTACGAGCAGGGCTGCCAATGGGGTGTTTCACATTACCGATTTGCAAAAAGATCTTAAATATTATGACAAAACAGAAGCTAGCAGTTATAGGCGCAGGTGTTGCAGGTATTACTACAGCACTTCTTCTTGAAGATAGGTTTGATGTAACTATTTTTGAGAAAAATGATTACTTAGGCGGCCATACAAATACTGTAAATGTGAAACAATCAGATGGAAGTACAGTTGCAGTCGATACTGGGTTTATTGTTTGTAATGATCGAACTTACCCAAATTTTCATAAACTTTTACAAAGATTAAACACAAAGTGGCGATATGCCGATATGTCATTTAGTGTTGTAGATGAAAAGTCAGGTCTTCAGTATGGATCTAAAAATATAAATACAATTTTTGCAGATCGAAGAAATATTTTTTCGTTTGAATACTATA
>JBILET010000268.1:0-3271 GCA_044351935.1 Bdellovibrionota bacterium | reverse complement strand
TTATTTTTTACCCCCTTCGGTTACCTTTAATTTGGTGCAATTCGATATATCCGACATATTTAGAGGTTATGCGTAAATATTCAAAAGATTTGCATACCCAGTGCTTGGGAAAAATATCAGTAGAAATAATTAGTTATGTGGAAGCTAACCTACGGCTGTGGAGTTGGGGTAGGTTGATTATCCTCAATCCATAACTTATCTGAGCCACTTTGAATTACGCTACCAGCGTTATCAAGCACTTTAGCTGCGCTACGTTCTGCTGGACCACAACCAGTCATGAAGGATAGTGCTAGTAGAGCTAAAATGAGAGTGGTCGATTTTATAATTAATGGACAGATAGTAATTAAAGCTTTTTGCATTTGAATATAGTGACATAAATAATTCTTGACCAAAATAGCCTAAGACCGCGATTATAGAGAACTCAAAATTTAATGAGGGTAAAAATTTATACTCTTATTAAATCATTTATTAATTAAGGAAAATTGCATGAAATTAAAAAAATTGATTATTGCGGCTCTTACGCTATCAATACCTCTTACAGCTAATGCTGCTGATAACGTAGGTGGTTGTGGTTGGGGTTCTAAATTATTTGATGGTCAGAAAGGAATCGCACCTCAAGTTCTTGCTGTAACAACAAACGGAACTTCTGGAAACCAAACTTTTGGTATTTCTTCAGGTACATCTGGATGTACTCAAGATGGAACAGTAGTTTCCAAATGGAAGACTGCTGCATTTATTGATTCAAATATGAATAGACTTGCTCTTGATATATCTCGTGGCCAAGGCGAAAGCTTAGAGTCATTGGCAGCTATTACAGGTGTGGCAAGCGAAGATTCAGCAAAATTCAACAGCGTACTTCAACAAAACTTTGCTTCAATTTTCTCTAGTCCTTCTGTTACTTCAAATGAAGTAGCCGAAAGCCTAAGAAACATCCTAGCAAGTGATATTACTCTTTCTAGGTACGCTTCAAACGTATAAGTTTACTTTTTGAAACTACTTACCCCTAATGCATTCTTTTGCATTAGGGGTTCTGTATTTGTAAGATATTGTATCTGATCAAAATATTAATCCCAATTTTATTCTTACTTTGCAGTCTTGCTGATAAATCTTTCGCGCAGCACGAGCAACTTATTTCGCGGGTTAAAAATTTAAACTTAAGTCAAACCGACAATTGGAAAAGCCTTTTACATCTAGATTCTACATTATTATCAAGTACCGGTAGTACACGTTCCAAGGGGATAGATTTTGTAACAGAAAAAGATTTGGAAAATGAACTTATAAAAACAACTATAGGTTTTTTAAGCTCTGAACCAATTTCCGATAATCATTTAATCTGTAAATATCCTGCTAGATATAAATGGCTTTCAACTGTGCTACCAGAGTTAGGATCTATAAACCCAGTTGAACAGTGCCCAAGCCTTAAAACCTGGTACCAAGCAATCGACGCGCAGAAGGTGTCTGTAATTTTTCCTGCATCATTTTTAAATAATCCAGCCTCTGCATTTGGACATACTTTTATACGGTTCGATCAACCAAACCAAACCGAGCAAACTAGGTTGCTTGCTTATGCTGTTGACTACGCAGCGCAAACACAAGGTGATGACGCCTTAAGTTACGCGTTTAAGGGGATATTTGGTGGATATAGTGGCTTATATTCAGTGTCGCCATTTTATAAAAAAGTTACACAGTACAGTGACCTAGAAAACCGAGATATTTGGGAATATCAACTAGCATTTACTCCCGAAGAAGTGTCGATGTTGGTGTTGCATGTTTGGGAGTTAAGAAATATTCCATTTACTTACTATTATTTTGATGAAAATTGCTCTTATCATATTCTTGCGCTCTTAGATGTTGCTAGGCCAAGTTTACAGCTTACTCGAAAACTTAGAACTTGGGTTATTCCAATTGATACAATTCGTGTTCTAGATTCTGTTCAAAATTTAGTCGGCAAAAAAACTTTTAGACCATCAGCTGTAACTAAACTTAAGCAGACTATTAATAGTGCATCACATAACTCTAAAAAAACTGTTTCGGATTTATTGTCAGGTAATTTTGATTCCATTGAACAACTAGACAAATCACAAAAAGCACAAGCAATTGATTTAGCTTACGAATATCAAACTTATCAGAGGATTAAATCGGGCTCGGAAAATCCTAACGACAAACAAATTGCTTGGAATCTTTTGCGACTTCGAAGTCAATTAGGACATATACAGACCAGTCAATTAACAGAACCCGCAAAGCCTGAAACTGGTCATAAATCTGCTCAGTTAGGATTAGGTTTGGGTTTTAGCGATCAAGAGTTTGCATCTGAGGTTTCTATTCGCCCTGCTTTTCACTCTTTAAGTGATCCAATAGTAGGTTATCCTTTTGGGTCAGAGATTAAATTTTTTGATACATCATTTAGGGTTTCAGAAAGTGATAATTTAAACATAGAAAAATTTACAGCTCTTCAAATTACTTCTCTTTCTGCTGTAGATGAATTTTTAAATCCTCTATCTTGGCAAGTACGATTGCACGGCGAAAGAGTAAGAACCTTTCAAAATGACATTGAACCATTTGTTTTTTATACAGATGTAGGATTTGGGAAAAGTATTGCGTTCGATGAGCAAATTTTACTGTATGGATTATTGTCTGTATCTGGTGAATATACAGAGTTTATTGAGGATGGTTACTCAATAGGAGCTGGTCCAACAGCTGGATTAGTTTGGCTTCAAAGTGATGATTTAGCATTGGAAATATCGCATAGGCAAAATTGGTATGGAATTTTAGGCGATGTGCATATGTTATCGGATTTGAACATTGGACAAAGAATAAGTATATCCAATGACAATCAACTAAAATTTGAATTTGGTACCCGCAGTGAATTTGGAGCAACCGATCTTACGTATATGTTGAGATGGCAGTTGTTTTTTACTCCTTAATTTTATAATCATTAAATAATCAATAGATATGTTATTGTTCGTTAAACAGCACATATTTGTACGACTTGAGTAAGTCGAGGATGCGAGAGATATTATTTGTGGTAAAATACAGTAGTAATATCCTATATGAAAAATGAGCAACGACTACAAAACTGGAAGCAGTCTTTAGCAATTGGTGCGCAAGGCGTAGCCGAAGTTTCTGATTTTTTAAAGTGTGATCTGGTTAGGAAAAACTGGCTCGATACGCACTTTGTTCACAATGTCGAGCAAGACGTTCGATACCAAGGGTCTGATATTGACCTACTTTGGGTAGTCCCTGTAAATAATTTTTTGCGATGTCTTACTAT
>JBILET010000267.1:0-3277 GCA_044351935.1 Bdellovibrionota bacterium | reverse complement strand
GTATTTAACTTTAAAATTTTTCCCAAAATAAAGGTCAAAGCTATACATTCCCCAACCAAATTGGCTGTGGCCAACACCATCGAAGATAATAGATGCAGGATTATTACTGCCTGCAACGCCCCATGCTCGTAGATTGTCTATGCAAATAAACAGCATAAACAGGCAGCAGCAGATTGTTTTGACTATTGATGAAAATTTCACTGGACTAGATGGTATGTTATGGGGCTATCAGAATGGAAGCTATTAATAATCATGGCTATATTTGTCTGTTAAACAAAACTAGTCAACTATATGATTTTATACAGATTTTTGCCTTGTGTAGGATGCTAACAGACGACCTCGATCCAAGTGTTACAAAAATTAGTATTAGACAATTTGCCCGCTCCACAGTTTGTTTAAAAAATCAGCAAATGGAAGTATTTCGATGCCGTCATCATCTACTCTAGGCATTGATTCATTACAAACAATAATTAATCTTTTTGCTTGAATTTCTTCTTTTAAGATTCGTAATCCCTTAGTGTCTTTTTTCGATATTCTGCTAGAACTCTTAACTTCTATACCGATTTCTTGATTTAAGATGAAATCAACTTCGAATTTAGAATATGTTCGATAAAAATTTATTTTCAGATTTCTATTCAAATAGTCTTTGTAGGAAATAATCTCATTTAGAATAAAATGTTCGTAAGCAATTCCAATGCTATCGAGCGATTCGTATAAAAGTGACTTCCCAAGTAATGCTTTCACAAGCGCATAATCAAATAAATAAAATTTTCCTGTCGTTACGACTTTTCTAGAGGAAATTTTTGTTAAAGGATCAATAACATAGCCAATTAAAGTATCCTGACAAACTTGAAAATATTCTTTTACTGTTTTGGGGTTAATTCCTAATTCCTGTCCAATTGATGTAAAGTTTACTTGATGTCCACTCGTTTTTGCGGCAAATTCTAAAAATCTAGAGAAAGACTCTAGTTTTCTGGCTTCGAATTCCGCGTATATTTCTTCTTTTAAATAATCACCAACGTATGCTTTTATGTCTTCATCTGGAATTGGAGACGTTTGAATAAACGGTAATGACCCTTTTGAAATAATAGTTTGTAGAGAAATACTTTCTTTTATTTCAGGATAAACCAATGGATGAAAATTGACAGTCAAAGCTCTGCCCGCTAAAAGATTAGCGGAGCCTCGGCGAAGTTTTCTGATACTACTACCTGTAAGTATAAACCGAAGATCTTTGTATTTTTCGATTAATAGATGAACTTCGTCTAACAGGTTTGGTAATTTTTGTACTTCATCAATAATAATTATTTTTGTTGTGTCTGTAATTCTTTGTCGAATCAATTCAGGGGAGGAGGATAGTTCTCTAAATGTATTTGAATTCAGCAAGTCATAGTAAACAGCATCAGGAAAATTCAGCGATAGATAAGTGCTTTTTCCAGTCCTTCTAGGACCGAATAAGAAAATAGACCTATGCTTTAGCAGCTCTTTAAAATCAAGGATTCTAGGGTACATACATATTATGATGCAAAAATTCGTAAATTTCCGCAACAAGAATGCAGATTTTCGCGAAAAATATTCTGTCTGCGTACTAAATATACATAATATAACTAGTTTTTCTGCATTTTTATGTCATTTATTGCCGAAAAAAGCCTAAAAATGGCACTATACGTACATATTTATTCAAAGATCATATAGATCTCTTAATTTTAATTAGCCAACTATCCGATTTTAAACAGATTTTGGTTGTGGATACAGCATTCTAGCATAGGCCCTATGAAGAAATTTATTTAGGAAGGGCCTTTGCATTGCTTATACGGTTCTTCCAGTAGTCGAGGTCTAAGGATTGAATAGACATAAATTCCACTTTTTATAATAGCTTCACAAATTTGATCGATTTCCACTAAATCCTCTGCGTTACCTCTGCGCACCTCTGCGTTAAAAAACTCACTTAGCAGTATCGATAAAACTAATATAAAAGTGGCTTGCCCTAATGCTGGTAGCGATTCATCTACGAAAAATAAAGTAGTGATATTTTGATAGTATTGATACATTAATCATGAATTTTCTATCTTAGAAAATTTCATAAACTCTTCAAGGCAATCAGCTTTATCATGATTAAAACACTCAAATGGCTCAACTTACTTTTGTGGTTTGTTTTAATGGTTAGCTGTTTGGTTAGAAATGGTCCTTGGACGCCGCTTAGGGATAGTTTTGCCGTTTTTGAAAAAAATTTTCATAGCCCATTTGCTTTTTATCATCGTGGGTGGGGGATGTTTCCTTCGTTAACTCAAGGGGCTGCGCTTAATCGAATTAAATTTGTTTATCGAAATGGGGCAGAAGAAATCCTAGATGCTTTTCCGTTGCACTCTAGTTTTAAACCTTCTGTTTGGAATGAAGTGCTAGAAGATATTGTTGCTGGTCATGACGATGCTGCAAATAACGATGTGCGCCGCGTAGGTTACTTAAAATATCAATGTAAACATCGCTATCATCCACTGGATCAATCCTCTGGATTGCCTGTGAAAATTGTTTTCGAACAAAGATTTATGCATCTTTATCAATTGTTTACTAACTATGGGCAGCCATATCAGCCTCTTACCTACAATGTTGTAAGGGAGCATGTATGTTAGTTTTAAATAAAATATTTGATTGGTTTTATTTTGAAGCAGATCCAAGAGTTGCAAAAATATATCGAATAATTGTCGGATTTTTTGTTCTTTCTAGCGTTCTTTTGTTTGGTCCATATGTCGAAGAGCTTTTTTCTGGCCAAGGGTATATCACAAAAGAAGTAGCTTACGGCTTGCGTTCTGTTCAAGGTGGTGGAAGCGGATACAGTATATTTTTTTACTACGATTCAGTTTTTGCTGTTAAAGCTGTTTGGGTTGTTACTGCTTTAAGTGCAGCTTTGTTAACTTTTGGAGTATATCCTAGATTTTTTGCGCTGCTTTCTTGGATTGGTTATGTAAGTTTTTATAATCGAAATCCACAAATAGGTTATGGCGGATCAGAAGTATTTTTTATGCTTCTGTTTTTTTTGATTTTTCTTAGATCTGATAATCGCGTTAAAGAACCAGTTAGTGGATGGCCACTACGATTAGCCCAAATTACTACAGCGATGATTTATATCTTTGCTGGCATGACCAAGATGAAAGGGGTGTCATGGCGCGATGGTAGTGAGCTTTTAGGGGTGATTAATTCGCAATATGGGATTTTTCCTTACTATTGGATGGCCGAATATCCACATATTACGGCAATTCTTACACATCTATCTACTTTAATA
>JBILET010000013.1:0-11687 GCA_044351935.1 Bdellovibrionota bacterium | reverse complement strand
TCATCGATTCACTAAGTGCACCAAGAGGCGAAACTACCGCTGCATTGGATGCCATTCCTGGTTGTTCGATTAATGCTGTATCGGTATTACAGTTTCCGCCTGTACATTCAGGCTTTTGCCAGGAGTCACCGCCTGAATCTGGGATATCAACTGGATTATCTTCTGAAGGTTGAGCATTATTTCTTACTTTTGGCACCCCCGCACCCGTCAATGGTCCGCGAGAAAATCCGGGTTGCGATGCCAAAGAATTCATTACTGCTTCACCAATGGCGCCCCATGGCTGCGCACTAACTGACTGCACGCTCAATAAACCAATAACCAAAAACACTATGCCAAATCTATTCACCACTCGAAAACTCATAACCCATCCTCATTCGCCATAGTTCTAATAACTTCGATCATATCTGAAACTGAATCGGAATTTTTAATTCGATAAATCTGTTTGATATTTTTTGCTACCAAAATAATTTGCGTTTGTCCTTCAACACCAAGACCACCAACTAATTTAGAACCATCTTGAATCGGAGCTTCTAATCCTGTAAGACTTGCAAACGTTAAAAGCTCGCTATCCGTGGCAGGTTTACGACTTAATGCTCTAAAAGTTATCTTTTGGTTGTGAACAAAGTCTTCATAAAGCTTTTGGAAAGATTTTGCGTTTTCTACTGATTGCGAGTCACCAAGTGTAAACACTAAATACGCATCAACTTCACCTTTGGGATCTTTTGGAATTTGATTTTCGTCAGCTTTTTGCTCCGAAGTCATTTCTTGCTCAGCTTGACGAATCAATCTTTGGGCTTTCGGATCAATTCCTGATAAAGAAAGTTCTTTTTTAGTTTCTTCTTTTTCAAAATCTTTTTCTAACAAATGAGTATATGGATTGTCTTTTAGATTGCCTGGTCTGATTCCTTCCCGCTCAAGAGCAAGTTCTTGAAACTTAACTGTTCTATCAACACGCTCAGAAGTATTTCTTAGATAACGAACATACTGCCTTGCATAGTTATAAGCTAACTCATCATTACCAGAATCCATCGCAGCCATCATAGCTTTAAACGGAACAGGCGCTTTTTCATCAGATGGGATTGCAGGGTCTTCTTCTGGTTTTCCGTAAAAAGCTATCAACTGTTCAGGTGTTGCTTTTTTTGTATCAAACGGAGGCGGTTTTGTTGGATCGTGTTTTTGCTTGTTTGCTGCAACTGCAAAAGTATCAAGATCTTCTTCTAGTGGTTTGTCTTCTTTTTCTTTATAAAATCCAACATCTGGGCTTTCTGATTTTTTTGGCTCTGCTCTAAAAACTGTTGTGGCAGCACCTTCATCAAACCATGATACTCCTGCAGGAAAAAATCCATTTGTGTTTTTTTCGTTTTGAACTTGAGCAAATGAACAAGTTGTAGTGATTAAAAAAATTACAAATATACTAGCTGCAATAACGCGCAACTTGCCCGACACCTTCAATGGTGAAAAACAACCACCTAACATCCCCATAATAGATAAGTATCGGCACATACAAGTAAAACTTTCGGAGGTTTTCCCCCTTTTATAAATCTATTCTTAGCTTTATCGGGCAAAAGCCCTGAAATGGTTCAGGAAATATTTAAGTTATTGAATTTATTTTGTTTTTACCGCAGGGGAACGCAGGGTTCCGCAGGAGGGACATACTCCTTTACGTCAAAACCCTGCGCACTTCTGGGGGAAAAATAACAATCTTAAAAATTATTAATATATTCAGTACGTTACACTAAGCCTGGCTACCTTCTGGCTTGGCATTTACCTCTATAGGCTGGCTTATAAATGCTCTAAGCCCATAAGCC
Source organism: Bdellovibrionota bacterium (assembly GCA_044351935.1). Classification (GTDB taxonomy): domain Bacteria; phylum Bdellovibrionota_C; class UBA2361; order UBA2361; family JBIKWN01; genus JBIKWN01. Next base: position 9,879 of record JBILET010000013.1, on the reverse strand, counting down.
ATTTTTTCAAGGTCTTGTACTAATCTAAGCGTAGGCTCAGCTGGGTTGAAGTCTTTTAAGCTTCCACGTGGGTCACGGTCAGACAGATATTTAAACGCAGCTTGTCCTGCTTTTAGTCCTGCAGCTTCTGCAGCTTTAATTGCAGCTTCGCCACCTGCTTCACCACCAGCTTCTTTAAGAGCTTTATCATAAGCTTGCTGATATCTTTTTTGGTAGATAGCTGCTGCATATGATTGATCAAGTTGCTTGTTGATTTCATTTTGCTTATCTAATAACTCTTTCTTTTGTTTTTCTATTTCTTCAGGCGTTCCTTTTAGTTCACTTATTTTTTTCTTTGTTTCGATATCAAGAAGTTCACGAATTCCAACTTCGCGAGTAGTACCATCGGGATTTGTAACTTGGAATTTTTGGTTAAATACGTGGCCTTCTAGCAATTGATATAAATCCATCTTCTGTTCGTTTGTTGCTGGATTATCCAAAGCTTGTTCGGCGGCAATCTGAGCTTGTTCATGAGCACTCATTAGTGCATCAGTGACAGCTTGAACAGAACCAACATCTGGTGATGGGTTATGAGAATTCTCAAGTAATTCTTTTGCGTCTTCTTGCGAGATTCCTAAATTATTAGCAAGTTCAGCAGTTAACTTCTGTAACTCTTGTGCTTGTGCCGCATATATAGATTGCTTAACTGCATCAGATAAGCCTTTGAAAAATTCAGATTCGTTAGTTTTTTTATGTTGCTCAAGTAAATCTTGATAAGCTTTTACTTGTTCACGAGTTTGCAAATAAGTACCAACTTCATTTGCTAAATCCTTATAAAGCCCACCAATAGGATCTTTTGCAACGGCATCTGTAAATTGTTTCAATAAAGCAGTTTGCTCTTCTTTAGTTAATTCTGGCTGCCCACTTGCTTTTCGCTGGTTATTCACTTCGGCAAGAATTTTATCAAATTCAGCAACTGCTTTTTTAGCAATATCAACTGTCGATACGCCATCAGGAGTACTTGCTGGATCTGGTACACCTTGAACTGTTGCAGCTACAGCTTGTTTGATTAGCTCCTCTGTAGTTAAGTTTGTTGCATTAGTAGGAGTTGGATTAGTATTTGTAGTTGAATTATTTTTTAATATTTCAAGTACGGTATCCCTCATCTGGGCACGCTCTTGATCTGTAACTTTTGCATCACCATCACCGTAAAGATCGGATCTATGTCTAGCAAGACGCACGTCATTACCAAACATTTCTGCAATTTTAGGAGCTAATGCTTGTTTATATATAGAATCGTAATATTCTTTTCTTTCGTTATAATCAGCAGGAAGCCCAGATGGTTTTTGTGATCCCAATTTTTCGACTAACATTTTTAAAGCTTCTTCTTCCTTAGCTTTAACAAATGCTGCCAACTGCTTATCAGCTGGTAAGTTTTTAAGCTCTTCGGAACCTTGTTCGATAAAATCTTTTAATTGGTTTTGCAGATCGTGACCAAAACCATTGTGCTTACCAATTCTATCACCAAATAATTTATCAATTTGTTTAGCAGCGTTTATTCTAAATGCGCTATCTTGCCTATCGTTCATAAAAGCGATAAACGGCATACCACCTTCGAACGTCTCGACTGGCATTCCACCGCGGATTAGTTGTCTGTCTTGATTAGATTGAAGAAGATTACCAGCTGCAGATGGACCAAAGTTCATAACTACTCCTAAAACGATAAAAAACCTTATAAGCTCTTAATCGAGATAAGGGTCTAATTTGGTTCAAAAATTTTGAGGTAATACATAACCAATTGGAATATTTAAGTAATTTACTTGCCACCTCTGCGATACCCTGTGCGACTCTGCTGTAAAGAAATCAACCCTACAAGATCTCCCCGGCCCAAAGCCTAGCAAGAAAAATATCTACGGGTAGTATTTGTATCTTATCGTCTGTGACTCTAACATGCGGTTCATTTGCGATGATGATCTTTTTCTTAAAATTAATTTCATCACTTAACGCACGCATTCCTTTAAGATCTCGGTCAGTAATATTAGATGTTGATTTAACTTCGATAGCTACATCGTCCCCTATTATAAAATCAACTTCTAGTTGGGAAGTAGTTCGCCAATAACAGATGGGCAAATCAAGTTCATTATATTGTGTGTATGCTTTCAGCTCTAGGAATGTCAATTGTTCAAGTGATTTTCCAAGTAACAATGAATTTTCACCAATCTGTTTTACACCATTAATAGCGTGCTGAACGCCTATATCGAAAAAATAAAATTTCGATCTAGAGACAGTTTTGCGGGTAGTTTTAGAAAAAGGCTTAACTAGATGACCAATAAGTGTGTCCTCTAAAATTGAAAAATACTCATGAACGGTTCTTGATGGAACCTGAGAGTCAGCCCCAACTTTAGTAAAATTAATTTGCTCGGCATTACAATGTCCTGCAACTTGAAGAAATCTAGAAAAAGCTTCTATTGATCTAGTTAGCGCTTCGGCGCGTATCTCTTCTTGCAAATAAAGTCCGATATAATCTTTTAACTCTTTAACTGCATCATCATCTGGCAGTGTTAGAACTCGTGGAAGACCTCCCAAAGATAATCTTCGCTTTGTTAATTCTGGGCCAACTTCGGGATAAACAAGGGATGAAAAATTTATCTTTGAAGCCCTTCCTCCTAGTAAGTTGACTCCGGATCGAAATAGTTTTCTTGCGCTGCTACCAGTTAGAACGAAACGTAGATTTTTGTCCCTATCAATTAAAAGTTGAACTTCATTTAGCAATGCAGGAATTTTTTGAATCTCATCAATCACAATCTTATCCACTTGACCTGATACCATTTGGCGAAGCTTTTCTGGATTGGTGACAAGGGTTCGATATGTCTCTGACTCGAGTAAATCTATGTATATTGCATTTGGGATTGTTTTTCTTAGAAACGTACTTTTCCCAGTTTGCCTAGGCCCTAATAAAAACAGAGACTTACGCTGAAGAATGTTATTTAAATTTAATATTCGATTAAACACGCAATTATGATGCGAAAAAATCGATTTTTTCGCAACTTTATTGCGAGAATTACAAAAACAGTAGATTTATTAGTCGATACAGATAGTTACAACAACTATTTAACTTCCATAACCCCCAAAGGCTCGACAAACTTACCAGTTTTAGTAAGCATCGAAGAAGGGTCTTGGATTCCTTCTAATAAGATTTGTCCGTCTTTGGTAAAAAGCATCCACGTTGGAAAATGTTTAACGTGCTCATACACAGTTGGCACACCCGGTACGGGAATAATTGATAAAGAAGACGCTAATCGACGCATATATTCCGGAGTCCCAATATGTGCTTTAGCAAGTTCTTCTTCATATTGTTTTGCTAAGTTTGGATCCTCTGGCAATGTAGGCTTTAATGGGATTCCTTCGTTTATTATGGGATTAATAACTGTTTGCAGATCATTTAAAGTGTTAGCAGCATTATTTGCGTCAACAATTGCAAACGCTCGTCCTGGGTTTAATTGATACTTTTGAAGTATTCTAAAATATTTTTCGATAGTAACTTTTGAGTTCTCGGAGCCGTCTGCTTCAAAAATAACTCCTATTGCAGAAACAGGAATAGCTCTTTCATCTTCTTCAGCCGAGGCAGTCTGTTTATCTTGATCTTTAGCTGTAGTAGCTGTTGCTAAAGGTATAACAGTAGCAGCAGTGGTTGGTTGAGGTGTCGCCGTTGGCTTAGCAAACAGATCAAATTCTTCAACTAAATTCTGACCGTAGGCAGGAAAACTTAATATCAATACAACTATGTAAAGAACTAATTTAGTACCAACGTTCATCAAAATCCTTTAATCCACCTTTGCTGCCAGGTATCAAGCGTATAGCAAAATCAACATACATTCCAATAGGACCCCAAGGGAATACCCAAGTTTTTGGACCAATAGGACTAAATTCTGGGCAAACATTAAATGCAGTATTATAAATATAAGTTTTAGCTTCGTTAGCTGGAGCAACAAATTGCTCGGCTTTTGCCACTTTATCTGGTCTATCAGAAATCTGACATGCATTAGAATAATCGAATACAAAAGGCGCATTTAATTTTTTCAGATCCAATCCTAGATATTGAATCCGATCCCCCCAGTCACCACGAGCTTTTTCTTTATATTCATATAAAGTAAGATTGGAAACAGTTTCTGCCATATTAAATAACCCAACAGGCCAGCCAACTCTTTTAAACATCGGATTAGTATCAGAGTTAGAATAAGCCATATTCTGCTGATCCATCATTGCAAGTTCCCCTGGATTTTTAGGTGGTCTTGGCAATGTCAACATACGCCGCCCTGCTGATTCAATGTCGCTTAATTCTACGTTGAAAGCCTTACTAACAGCTCCCATTTTTTGAGAACTCATTACAGTACCTGCTTGAGAACCTAAAGTTGCACCGGTTACAGTTGAACATAATTTGGAAAATGATGCGGTATTTTTAGTATATTCTGCCAAAATTCTGTTTACACCTTTTGTCGCGCCTTGCAAAAACTTTTTAGTTGGGGCATCAAGGATTCCAAGGGATGCTAACTGATTAGCAACTTGTAGCGCTCTTTTCATTTCAGGCGCACCATATGGATTTAAAGCTTTCCACTTATTAGCTAGTGCTAAATTATTGCACGAATAAGGATTTTTGATTTGTTGGATGGACCTCCAGATATCGCCAACATATCTTGGATCAATAGCACGAATGACTAGATTCTTTTTATTGTCTTCGCTAAATGGCAACATGTGCAATGGAGGCGGAAAGTTATGTGACCCGTCAAATATATCTTTGAAAAAATTATACTTTTCCCGATCTTTAAGAAGCTTTTGCGATTCACTTACTGGATCAAAGGCGAAGAAATTACTTTTAGCTTTACCGTCAAAATTTGCAAATGGATCTGTTGCATCATTAATGACGTTACTAACCGAATTGAAGGCAACCTTTGGTTTCCCTTCTATCCCAAGAAAATCACCTTCGGGATTCTTGTCATCTTCTTTTGCGAAAATTTTCTTTAAATTTGTTTCAGGCTCTCTAAATGGGGGTTTAACAAAATTTACGAATGATGGATCCTGAACCCATACTGGGGTGATACCACCATACATCGAAAGATAAATTCGAATATTTGGATAAGTTGCTTTTTTATCTTGTAGTTCTTTTGTTAATCTTCTAGCTAATACATGTGAAGTTAATGAGTAGTTAAATGTCGTTTGCCCGGAAGTTCCGGCGATTAACTGGTTAGATAGATTCCGCCTTAAGCGTTTTGCCAATTCGGGAGTTAATTTTCCACTAGATACAGCCTCATCAAACTGTTGTTTATTAGGAATTACTCCAACTTTAATAATAGCATCCTTAATACACGCCATTATTTCATCTTTAACATCAAGAGAAACTTTTGGCGCAGAACCTGTTGCTGCTTGCATTGCCAACATCATCGCTTGCTCAGATAAGGCATGCTCAACACAGATTCTTTTAAAATCAATTGTCCTAAGAAGCTCAACTGCTTTGTTGATCATATCTTTTGATAAAGTTCCCACTAAAGGGATACCTTCAAAAATTTCCCCACTTTTAAACTGTGCAGATACTTCTTTTGTAATACCCAATGTCCACGGGCTTGAGTCCGCATCGCGAGAAACTGAACCAATTTGAGTCGGTATGCGGTTATGAGTAGAAACTGTGATACCATATTGAGTACAAATCCCAAAATCATTCCGATCTGTACATTCACCGCAAAAATAATTGGCTGGCCAGTGATTTGGATTACATTCATTTGAATCCGTCACGTAGCGAAGCTGAGGAAAACTAGCCGTTGCCATTGTTTTTGCAAACTCGGGCGCTAAGATCAGTGAGCCATGATTTTCCATTAGCTTAACAGCTCCGCTTACTACTTGCGCTGCAATACCATCTCCTTCTAAACCAACTCCACCTAACGAGATTTCTTCTGCAAGTTCTTTATAACGCCCGGGATCTGCAACCAATTGATTTCGCTGCTTAAGAAAAGCTTCCATTTTATTAACTTCAGCTTGCTGCTTAGCGATATATTCTGGATTATTGGCTAATTCAGTTAGTTTTTTTTCTTCCTTTTCGACTTGGCTTTGAAGCTCATCGATAAAAGTCCCATCATTAGGAGAACGCTCGGGTTCTGCTGGGTCTTGAGCAAATACAGGAGTAACTCCGACAAAAAAAGCAAAGGCCGTGCACAAACTAAGTTTAAGCAAGCCTATGGATTTATTCATTTTTTTGCGTCCTTGGAATAATCCTTCTTGGGTTTGGCTCCAAGAAAGACCTCTTTTATATATTGATGATACTCGCCTTTTGGATTCTTTGTGTAGTTCTTTAACGCGGGCATCCCAAAGTCGAAATACATTTTTGATTTTTGCAAACGAATTCGATACGGCAGACATGGCACCTCAAAAGTTTGTATATACTCCCAACTCTTATTCGGCGTTTCGGGGATAAATGGTACAACTAATGTTGCAGCACCAAACATTATTTCTGGATCTGGTGGTAAGTCCTTAGTATGAATAAACAAAATATCTTGGTACGGAGAATTTTCGCCCTCTAATCCTTCAGGAAACGACGAAATAGACTCTACAGTTTCAGTTTTATCTTCCAAGCACTTAGGCGGATCAACTTTTTCTATGTTATCAAGAATATATTTTTTTACTTCCTGAAAAGAAGGAAACTGCTTGGCCGCTTCCAAATATTTGGGCAATTCGTTTTTTGTAAAACCTTCAATATCAATTAAAGGAGTAGGACTTGGCTTAGGCGCAAGCTCGCTGCCCTGCTCAAATCTATAATGTTTATGAATTACATTTGAGTTGTTTTCCCCAGGATCAAAAGCAACTGTGGGTGTCACTCCAGGTGGGATAATAATCTGAGCTTCAGAGCAAAAGGGTAAAGATACAATAAGCACTATAGCGATTAGAAGTAGTCTCATAAGAAAAGGGTATAAAATAAAGACAATTTATACACCATAATACTTAACATTATTGGTGTAATTATCTTATGTGTTTACTTCTTTTAGCTTGAACGAACGTTTTTAACACAGAGTTCATAAGAGACTGATAGCCCTTGCCCTGCTTTTTGAACCAATCAAGTATATCACTATCTAATCTAATTGATACTGCTTTTTTAGTTTCAGGCTCGATGAGTTTGGCATTTTTCCAAAAACTAGCGTCTAGCTCTGCAATATCAGAATAATCAATATCAGAATCTTTCAGGGAAGATAACTTTTTACGTCTTTTTTTTGAGATACTCATAATACATCTCCTTTTCCTTTTTATTAGCCTTTCGCGCAGAGATTATTCTAGTTCGCTTTTTCCTGTCTGTGTGGACAACTACAAGTACAATTATATCCAAGATAGATCCGATACTAATAAGACGTTTTTCGCCATATTCTTTTCGATTATCTTCTGCAGTGAGAACCTTACCTAAAAATATTTCCTTAGCCTCATCAAAGCTAATTCCATGTTTCTGAAGATTTAACTTACTTTTTATTGGGTCCCACTCAAACTCCACATACTAATAATACATTTTGTATATACAGATTTCAAGTGAAATTTTTACCCCCATGGACGCCAAGTAACGCAATCAAACTCCAATAAATTGTGCAGAATCAATATCTTATCAACCGGGCAAAGCTGCGGACAACTACTTTAGCGCCCAATTTAGATTCTTAATTTTCATAAGCATCAAGAGGCAAACACGCGCAAACTAAATTTCGGTCCCCATAGCTCGCATCTACACGTCCAACACTTGGCCAGAATTTATAGTCGCGTAACCAAGATGCAGGATAAGCTGCAAGCTCTCGCCCGTAAGGACGATTCCATTCATCACTAATCACACAACTTTGTGTATGAGGAGCATTCTTTAAAGGATTATTAGTTTTATCAAGTTTACCAGCTTCGATTGCTTCAACTTCCTTTTTGATTGCAATTAAAGCATCGCAATATCTATCCATCTCTTGCTTGGATTCTGACTCGGTAGGTTCAATCATTATTGTTCCAGGAACTGGCCAAGAAACAGTTGGCGCATGGAACCCAAAATCCATAAGTCGTTTTGCAACATCATCAACTTCGATTCCTGCAGATGCTTTTAAACTACGCAGATCCAAAATACATTCATGTGCAACAAGTCCGTGTTCTCCTTTGTAAAGAACTGGATAATACGGCGCTAATCTGTTGGCCATATAATTAGCGTTAAGAATAGCAACTTCACTTGCATTTTTAACTCCAACTTCACCCATCATTGCAATGTAGCTCCAAGATATAGGCAAAATACTTGCACTTCCAAGAGGAGCTGCACTAATAGGGCCAATTGAATTATTGTTTTGTCCAGTTGTAGCAACTACTGGATGTCCAGGTAAAAATGGAGCCAAATGTTTTGCTACACCAATTGGACCAACTCCTGGACCTCCGCCGCCGTGAGGAATACAAAAAGTTTTATGCAAGTTCATGTGACAAACGTCAGCACCGATGTCACCTGGACGAGCAATTCCAACCATTGCGTTTAAGTTTGCTCCGTCTAAATAAACTTGGCCTCCGTTGTCATGAATAATTTTGCAGTATTCTTTAACTTTAGCTTCGAATACTCCGTGTGTTGAAGGATATGTGATCATTAATGCCGAAAGTGAATCTTTGTACTGTTCAGCTTTGCTCTTAAGATCGTTAATATCAACGTTTCCGTGATCGTCGCAGTTTACAACGACTACTTTCATTCCAGCCATTACTGCACTTGCAGGATTTGTTCCGTGCGCAGATTTAGGAATCAAACATACGTCTCGTTTGGTTTGTCCTTGCGAATGATGGTATGCACGAATTACTAGTAGTCCAGCATATTCGCCTTGCGAACCAGCATTAGGTTGCAATGTTACCGCCGAAAAACCAGTAATTGCACATAAAGCTTGTTCAAGTTCATTAGCTAAAATGCCAAAACCTTTAGTTTGCTCACTTGGGGCAAACGGATGAATTCCGCCAATGTTACTCCATGTAACAGGAAGCATCTCGGTAGTAGAGTTTAACTTCATCGTACAAGAACCAAGAGGAATCATTGAAGTTGCAAGTGACAATTCTTTTGATTCTAATCGCTTAACGTAACGAAGAAATTCTGTTTCAGTGTGATAACGATTAAAAATCCCATGAGTCAGGAACTCTGAAGTTCTTTTCATCGATTCTGGAATCGAATTAAAGAAGTTTCCACGGGACGGAATAGAAGGCTTTTGACCAGTGCAAATAAAGATTAAATCTTCTAAATCTTTGCACGTAACAGATTCGTCGATCGAAACTGATACGTATCCCTTGTTGTAATAATTTAAATTTACAGATTTTTCTTCTGCACGCTTTTGGATTTCGGCCAATTGTTTATCGCTAACTGCAAAAGTTACAGTATCAAATACACCAGTTGATGTAACCGAAAACTTAGACTGAGTTAAATGATTAGCAAGATCCACTGCAAACGAATGCACTCGAGTTGCAATATCTTTTAACCCTTTAGGCCCATGATAAACTGCATACATACTAGCCATAACTGCAAGCAATGCTTGTGCAGTACAGATGTTACTAGTAGCTTTTTCGCGGCGAATATGTTGCTCGCGAGTTTGAAGAGACAATCTTAAAGCAGGATTTCCATTAGAGTCTTTTGAAACACCAATAATTCTTCCAGGAATAACGCGCTTAAATTCATCTTTACACGCAAAATAAGCAGCATGAGGTCCGCCAAAACCAAACGGAACACCAAATCTTTGAGTATTCCCTACTGCCATATCAGCTCCCATATCAGCAGGAGTTTTAAGCATTGTTAAAGACAAAATATCAGCTGCAACAATTGATAATGCACCAGATTTTTTTGCAGCTTCACAAGCTGAAGTAAAATCAACAACTGCTCCATCTGCTTGA
>JBILET010000265.1:0-3314 GCA_044351935.1 Bdellovibrionota bacterium | reverse complement strand
CTAAGCAGTCAATTAAGCAACTAATAACCAATATGGTAGATCCTGACAACAAAGTTTTGGTTGTAGTAGCGGACTATCAAAATGAAATGGATATGTTTATGGGGTTTGATGCTGGGATCGCACCTAGATTTAAGCATCGAATTACGGCTGAAGTTATGTCTGTTGAAGTGTCATATCAGCTATTTAATAGGATTACTTCTGAAAAATATACTTTTGAAGATGGAGCAAGTCAGATTGTGGCAGATTATCTTGCTAAGTTAGTAGTAAAGCCACAATTTGCTTCTGGTCGAGATATAAATACCTTGGCTGATTACCTTGCCGCTGCGCAGGTCAGAGCTTTTCAAGATTTAGTTGGTTCTAATTTAGCATCAGAAATTTCAAATTTTGATTGGAAGCTTATTACAAATCAAATGTTGCAAGATGCCTTTACCGAGCTACTAAAACAAGTTGATAAAAGGCCGATTCGTAGCGCATCTTTTGTGCCTAGGGGAGTGCCAATAAGTTTTAATCATGATCGTAAAACTAATCAAGAAATTGAATATAAAGATACTAGCAAGGAATTACTGACCAAAGATGAGAATAATACTCGTTTAGCTATTGTTAAAGTTAATGAATCATATGCTGATTTGGCAAACAACAAACCAGTTGAGTTCAAAAAATTAATAGAGGATCCTAATAGCGAATACTATGTAAAAATCGGCAACGAACTTAATACATCAACTGAAGATGCGCATAGTAAGATAAAACAACTCGAGACAAAATTATCAGCAATTCTAGACGAGCGTGACCCTAAAAAAGAATTAAAATTCGATTATGATTGTCCATTTTGTGGTGGAGTAAACTCCTCTAAATGTCATTACTTCTCGAATAGTCAGCCTGTCAAGCCTGATGGTTTTCTTTACAGTACAGAATGGTTGGTGATGCACAGTCGAAAGCCGCCGTATTATATTGAGTCAAACTAAATACATCCGATATAAAAACGCGAATATCCGTATAGTGAGAATGAATCTGCCAGAGTGGTAACCGGATGATTGAAAAGGGGTTATTTTTCGGACAAGCTCCAAATATTATCCCATTTTGTGTTGTTCTTAATTAGTTCCAAAATTCTATCAGTATAGATTTTGTAAAGTTTTGACTCGGGAAGAGTTTTAATCAGATCCAAAGCAGATTGTAAATTGTTATCATCAAGTTGAAGTTGTACTTGATTCCATGTAGATAGCTCGGTTGGATTATAGTCAAAAAGTGGTTCGTAGACAGTGATTGATTCATTTTTACCCACAACTTGAATTTTGGCGATTTTTCGACAGGGGAGATCCCTTGGCAGTTGTTTGTAAGTTTCCTCTGAAATCATAATCTGAGTGCCAAAAAATTTATTAGCACCCTCTAACCTAGAAGCTACGTTTGCTACATCACCAATTACTGTGTAGTTAAAACGTTCTTTAGATCCAAAGTTTCCTACACTTAAAAAGCCGGTATTTAGCCCGATTCTTAGTTTTGGTTGTATTCCGTATTTAGCTTCAAATTCATCTTTGAGTTCAATTAATCTTTTTTGGCATTCAATTGAACTTATAACTCCCATATGTGCATGGTTAGGTACATCAATAGGGGCATTCCAGAAAGCAACAATTGCATCACCAATATATTTATCAACTGTTCCTTGATGTTTCATAATGATTTGAGTCATCTCGGATAAGAACATATTTAAAAATTGCCCCATTAACTGCGCATCAATTCTTTCGGATAATTTTGTAAATCCTTCGATATCACAGAAAAAGACTGTTAGTTCTTTTCTTTCGCCTCCAAGCGTTAACGCTGAGGGGTTGTCCATGATCTTATTAATAAGCTCTGGGCTTACGTAATATTGGAATGCATTTTTTAAGAAGCGACTTACATGACCTTCAAGTTGATATTGGTATCCAAATGCAGAGATTATGGTAAGTACTAAACATAGCAGGGGAACAATCAATTGAATCCAGTAACCCAAGTGTGCTGCTATAAAAGCTCCACATATAAGAGTTGTAATTGCTAAAAGAACAAAAATAAATTGTTTAGTAGCGTTGTTTATAAATATGCATCCAAAAGAAGCAATTAAAATAAAAATTACACTTATTATTAAATTTGTAATTAGAGAAACTTCTTTAATGAAAGAACCTTTTAATGCGTTATCTAATGCGGTTGCATGATATTCTACTCCAGGATATGAGCGTGAAAGGGGAATAGGCCTTAGATCTAGTAGTCCAGGAGCATCCATACCAACAAATACGTAGCTATTTTTAAATTCATCTAAAGAAACAACTGAAGTACGGCCCTCGGTAATGGCTTGAAAACTTCTTAGAATTCCATAGTACGAATATGTTTCGTAGGTTCTAGCGGGACCAGAAAACTTAACCGTAAATTCACCTTTAGAATTTAAATTATCAGTGCTAATTTTTTTTCCTGGATCTGTTGCGTTTAGTAATGCAAATGGAAGTGATAAAATAGGAATGTCTCGAACATAAGCGGATGGAAGGATATGTCTAAAAATTCCATCACTGTCGTTTGGGATCGATACGTTTCCTAGTCCGTACGCCGCATCGATAAGTTCGGGTATAGGTAAATTCACATCGGAAACAACTGATGTGTTGATTTTTGCAAAATCAAAAGGTGATGCTTTCGAAAGTGATTGAATTTGCTTTTGTTTAAACTGCTCAAGACGTGGATTTTGAGAATTTACTTGCCCGGACCTAATCGCAGCAGCCAATATTACGGGCATTTTGGGATCAAAACTTGCCCCAAATGATTGATCATCATTAACAGAGTAGTGTGATTGCTCTGAATAAAGCACATCAAAGGCAACTCCTTTGGCACCAGCTTTTTTTAGAAATTCAACTATTGGAACATATAATTCACGAGGCCAAGGCCAATAGATTTTCTCTTCCTCGGCGATTCGCTCAAGTGAAGATTGGTCAATCATAATAATCTTAATCGATGGATTTGCAGATTGTGGGTCTGCAATCGATGCTAAGCGCCAGTCCCAGCTTCGCGTTTCGATCTGTGAAAGAATTTCGGTTTTAAACAATAAAAATGACAATATCGATGTAATCAATGCAATGATTATTGCGCCTGATATTTTTTTTTGGTTTTTGCTGAAAAATCCTGAATTTGACACGTATTGGTATGATATTTCGAGTTATGTGATAGGGCAACGCACCGATTGATTACGGTAGTGCATCGTAATAAAATCGGGGGGAAGTTATGGAAGTTGTAAGCAGTTCACCGGCGCCTTTTAAGGGCTTAAAATTTGAAGATTTGTCAGCTTACACTGAGTACTCTAA
>JBILET010000262.1:0-3325 GCA_044351935.1 Bdellovibrionota bacterium | reverse complement strand
TTTTTCTATTTGGATTTTAGCTGGATATTTATTTAACACTCGCACTGCACATTTTGCGGCTTTTATTCTTGCATCAATGCAGTGGCATTTATCTTTTAGCCGATTTGGTATGGCTATGATTTTTACTGCTGTATTCATACCGTTAATTATCTATTTATTTTTAAAAAGTGTTCAAACAAATCAAATTAAGACTTCTATTCTAGCGGGATTAGTTATGGGTTTTGGACTACAAACTTACTATGCAATGGTAAGTTTACCAATTCTGCTGTTATTAGTTTGGTTTTTAATGTTATTAACTAGAAATCTACCAATTAACAGCTACAAAACTGTTTTAGTATTTTTAATAAGCAGTCTTATCGCTTACAGCCCTGTCCTTTACTATGCGTATCATAATTGGACTCAATTTACATATCGATTTAGCACTGTGAGTTCGTTTCCTGTTGCTACTTTGATTAAAACTTACCTTGGGATAACTCCTGATACCTCTAATTTTATTTTAAATTTTCAAGAGTCTCTACTTCGTCACATAAAAATGTTTCACTTGGCCGGAGATGCAAACGGCCGCCACAATTTACCTCCTAATCCAATGCTAGATCCTATAACAGGCGGATTTATGCTAATTGGACTTTTAATGATTTGTTGTCGAATTTTTAATTGGCGATCAATTTTGCTTATTTTATGGTGCTTAATGAGTTTAAGCGCAGGTATTTTGTCTGTTGATTTTGAAGCCCCGCAAGCAGCTCGTACTTTTGGGATAACCCCTGCGATTGCAATTATATCGGCTTTACCAATTACATACTTATTCGATCTAAAAACTAAGCTAAGCTTTGTAAATATCACTAGCAAATATCTAGCTATATTATTTCTACTATTAATGTCTGCTCTTAATATTTATACATTCTTTATCAAGCAAAGATATGATTCTGCTGTCTGGGGTGCATTCGCACCAAAAGAAACTCGACTAGGAGAAATACTTCGTGACGAAGCAGATAATTCGATCATTTACACACCCGCCGAGCTTGCTGGGGGCTCAACCCAAGAGTTCTTATCAAGCAAAGATGTGGTATCAAAAATTAGAAAATTCGTTCGCGGAAGCCACTTTCCTTTTAGAGATGAAAACAAAAATATAATTCTATTCACGGATCCTGGCGAACTAGATCTGATTTCCCAGATCACCAGACTTTATCCAAGTGCTAAATTTGAACAGTTAAATCCTGTAACCATAAACAACAATGAACACTCATCCGTACTCACAATAGCAAGGATACCTGCAAGCGACATAAGTGCTCAAACTGGCTGGGAAGCTTCTTATACATTCCAAGATGGTTCAGTTCAGAAGTTCGATATTAAAACAGATACTATTACTCTTCCGAAGGGTGAAAAATCTATTAAAAAAATTACTCTGTCGGGGATGATTTTAGTTAGTAATTTATCAACCATAGAATTTGTTGATGATAGTAATTCAAAATCTAAGGTATCATTATTTAATGAAGTAATAACTACTTCTAAATCTATTATTCCTGAAGGAAATAATGTGTTTGAGTGGGAAATCTTTCCGACCCAACCAATTGATCAGATTAAGTTATCTATTTTATTAGACAATATTGCCATTAGTCCCAAAGACCATTTTAAGTTGCAAACCTTTAGCGGTGGCTTACGAGGTGAGTATTATGAGGGGGAAAACCCGCAAGGAATTTCTTCAAACATACGCATAGATCCACAAGTTGCATTTTATTTTCACGAACGCCCAGTAAAAACTCTTCCTTACTCAATTAAATGGTCAGGTAATATTTTTATACCTCTATCAGGGGAATATGAATTTGGCACATCTTCAATTGATGCATCACAGATATTTATAAATAACGAAAATATTTTAGATAATAAAGTAAGTTTAGCTTATCAGAGCACCACTAAATTTTTAGAAACTGGCTACTACAAATTTGATGTAAAATTCGCTGCTACTGGAAGCTATAATCAAATTTATTTATATTGGAAGACCCCAACAGCTGATAGTAAGACGTTAATACCAAGTAATATATTATATCCAAATATCAAACCAACTGCCCCCTAAACATATTGTTACTGGGATTATAGGCTATAATTTTGATTTTTAGATTTGCATCAATAGGTATGCGATCCTCATGGAAAATCTCGTATGAGCGTCCATCTGCACACTTTACTTCTTGAGTCGAATTACGTCCGAGGATTTGCTCAACAGTTGTTTCAACCACGGTTCCAATTAACACAGATTTTAAGCGCATATCATTTAGCTTGCGTATCTCGGGTCTATAAGCCAAATTTTGCTGAGCATTAAAAAGTTTGAGTCGAACATCCAACTCATGATTACTTAATCCTATATGCCCATTTAAATATTCAGTTATATTGTGTAAAGCTAGCCTGATTGGATCGCGACGCAATGCGCCACCTAATGGAATATAATTTTGTAATCCTAAAAACCAGTGTCCCTGTTCTGAGTTAGTACTGAAATACCCTTTTGCTCTTATTGCAAGAAATAACTCTTCCCTAGTTTGTTGGTCCAATTCCCATATAGTATCAAGTAATGATAGTCGTAAGTTATTCCCTGTGCGATTTGATAAAGAACGAAGTCTTGGATCAGAATTTGAAATAGTAAACAGATCGTCACGTGCACGCGGGGCATCAGTTACTCTATACGGAACATTAATTTTCCTTTGAGCACACCATTTCCCTGCTTCAGAGTAGAGCAACATGTGTAATTCATAAGTTTTATCATATTCAAACTCATTTATTGGTATCCTGCTCTTTGCAGTTTCACTTTCAGAAAGATACCTACATAGACTTAATTGAGTAGAGACTGCGTTAGACCATGCTCTATTTCTACGAGTAGCTTCAAATGTAGTCAGTTTATAGTCTAGTTGACCCTTACATTCAAAAATATCTGTTTCACATGAGCCATCTGGACTAATTATTGTCTTAACACATATCAATGGCCTTTCTTCCGACTCTGAAAGCGACATTGTTTCTGCAACTTGATATGGATACATACCAATTCCTGGTATGTATAGACAATTTTCAAATAAAATATCATCAGCCGCCGAGTATACAGGCATTAATCGCGAGATATTAAGAACATACCCGCATACTTCGTAGCCACCTGACTCCAAAGGTTTTACGCTAAAACCAACTTCAGCTTTTGAATCGGGGGGATCAATTGCAATCACCAAACTGTCATTAGGTCTATTAGGTAAGTTTTGCCATGAAGTTAAATCCAATGATAGTTCAAAAGCATTTAACTGAGAATCTGACCACCCGACTGATGGCAATTCGGAAGTAACTAACCCTAAAG
>JBILET010000261.1:0-3337 GCA_044351935.1 Bdellovibrionota bacterium | reverse complement strand
ACTTCATCTATAAATAGAACTCCACCATATGCCTCTTCAAATTTTTCATCAACAGCAATCGCAGATGAATTACCAACAAATCCTCCTACCATCTGGCTACCTGGAGTTTCTACTAATGTAGAATTCGGCAGCAAGCCAAGTGCATGGTATAATTTACCAGCAAGCCTTGCCATTGTTGTTTTACCTGTTCCTGATTGACCATCAATTGCTATCGCCATTGGGATATCATCACCTATATCTCGCCCCAATTGCTTATTTCGTTGAACCAATCCGTAAACTAACATCATTAGTTCTTTATATTTTTCATTGCCTGATATTGTCTGGTTGATTTCTGCTAAAACTTCTTCAGCAGATACTTCTAATTCGACTAGGACATCTTGCTCGGTAATAGTTTGTACGTCTTGATTAGATAACTCTTGTCCTTGACGAATAATTTTTTCAAGCCTACTTCTTTGTGTAGCAACTACTTGCTCAACTGTTTTAACTACATTTCTTGCATTTGCAGGATAAGGAGACGATCTTTGCATTTTTTCCACCCTATCCATTAGAGCTGAAATTACCACCTCGCTAGCAGTAAGACGCTTAGAGGATATCTCTTTTCTAGCAATCAATTCTAATTCTTCTCTTGTGTAATCCTTAAATTCAACAACTTCTAACCTCGAAAATAAACCTTCATCTGCTCTCATCATATTGTTTATTTTCTTTTTATAGCCTGCAAAGACAAAAGCAGTTCTTTCCCATTCTTTCGCGGTCAACATAGGTATAAGCAAATCTATAATTTCTTTTCCTTTAGGATTATTTGAGGGATCTAGCTGATGAAATTCATCAATAAATATAATCCCGCCTTGATTCTGTTTAAACTTCTGAATTGCAAAGCTAGCACCTTTTTCAATCAATTCAGGGGCAGATATTTCTACAAAATTATTTCGTTCTATTATTTCTTCGGCATAAAGAATTTCAGACACAAGCCTTGCTACAGTTGTCTTACCAGTACCAGGATTGCCAGGCCAGACAAAGTTTAGTCTTCGTTGCTCGCCTGTGGGGCGCCCTGCATCTTTGAGATATTTATTTAACTTAACTCCCGCTATTAGTTCATGAATCTTATCTTTTACATTTGTAAGACCAATCATCTGATCTAAACGATCAATTGGCGAGGTAAGCTTTGAAATAACAGTTTCATTTATATCCACAGATGTAACGTTGGTTATATATTGACGAAATTCAGTGTCCCCCAAATTACTACTAGATTTGTCATTTAAAATCCGCGTCGTGTGAGCTTCTTTAATATCAACCCAAAGTGTGAAACTTTCGTCTATTGTTAACGGCCGCTTAATAAAAGGTATAAGAGCTTCAGAGGCTTCGGTTGTAAATATCATTCCATCAGAGACTGCAAATTTCTGAAGCTGTTTTATTATTTGATCCGGAGATAATTCTTCTACTTTTGAAGACATCCTTGGATTTTCAGGTAAAAATGAACCGAATTCCCCAAATTCATGCGTCGAACATGAAATAACAATATGGCACCATCCATTATGATTTTTACAAAAATTAGTGAACTCTTGCATAAACGCACAGTCAGGCGAAAAAGTACTAATATCATCTACATATAGAACACTACCTCTAGAACTTTTTAATAAATTAAAGAATTTCTCCAAATCCGCTGTGGATTCTTTTGTAACGTGTATAAAGCCTTCGTCTCCAGTAAACGGTGGAGCACCAGTCCTTTGAATTATTAATTCGTCTCCAAGCTGTTTTGCTACAAGCTTTGTAGCTTTTTTCTCGCCTGCTAGAAAAATTACTAAGGACTCACCTTCTCCGGTTTCGTTTTGCCTTGTATCACTGATCTTAACGGAGCGGATGAATAAATTCTGTATATCCGAATCTAAGGTAAGATCGGGTGTTGGATTCATAGCTCTAAATAGATTTAGTGCTTTAGCTGAATCTACAATTGGCAGCTCAATATTTTGCTGCGCATAGAAATCATATGTTTTGGGAAATTGTGACTTTAGCTTATCAGGACTAATTAAATATAAAACGAAAGTAGCAGCTTTATACTGATCAAATTCCTGCAATTGTTGGTTATCAAATCCATGTTTTTCTTGTTGGTGGACAGATTCTATAGTTCTTTGTTTTGCAGCTGGCTTAAAGTAATCCGTCAACCAAAGAGCATGCCCAATTTCTTTAGCAAGTGCAGCAAAATCTATTTTAAGGTTACCATCCTCATATGAAGATTTTATAAGAATTTGCTTTGAATCTTCTCTAATTAAGTTTATTCCAGCGTAATCATTAATTACCCCAGACTCACCAACTTTTCTTCCTCTAATATTATCTGTTGCATCAGCTATGTTATTTCTTGCAATTGATATTTTATATCCAGCATTTGATAAATGTTTTAATATTTGTGGACTAAAGCATTCAAGCGCCATCCTTAGAAGTTTAATATCAGAATCAGTCCCGACTTTACCTAAAATTGATAGATCCTCAATGATTTTTTTAGGGTCTAACTTTTGAATTAAATCTGGTGCTGTATAGCCTAAAGATTTTGACTTACTTTCGATATGATCATCAAAATCTTCTGTTAGATATTTTTTTAAAGGATTGATCGCATTATTAATAGATTTATTATCACTTAACAGAGTTGATAATAATTTGTTTAGATCCGATTTGTTGATAGCGGTACTTTTACTTATTTTAGCCGCATTTACCAAATTTGTAAGTTTAGCTAGTTTATCTTTTTGCTCTTGTGTTAGATCTACCGAGATCTGCTTTGAATACCTATTAATAGTATCCAAATATAATTCAGCTCTCCCTATATCACCACGTTGTGCGTACTCGGCACCTTTAAGTAGATCATTGTTTATTCCATTTACTCTTGCAATTTGATAAGAATTTCTAAGTGTAATTTGAACATCAGTTGGAACTTGAATTAACAGATTATTGTAGCCTCTGATTAATGAATCACTCCAAAGATCGCATGCCGAGACATCCCCTTTATCTGCCGAATCTTTAACTTTTGTCAGCAATTGTGGTAACTCATTGCGAATAGAAGTTTTGTAAATGTTATCTAATTCATTAACTTGAGCTGGACTAAGAAATATCCCTTGTTTTTTCGCGTTATCTTTTACAAGACCTACCCAAAATTTTGTACTACCAGAGTCTCCACGTGCAGAAGAACTTTTTGCATGATTAACATGTTCAAGAAAATTACTTGGTAGATTTCGAAAAGGATCGCTGCTTGGTCCCAGATTATGCATACTACAGTTACAAAGCCGCTTAAGATTAACTTACCAAAAGCTTCTATTAATAATTATGGTAGCTGCAGTCAGGATCGTAAGAT
>JBILET010000260.1:0-3343 GCA_044351935.1 Bdellovibrionota bacterium | reverse complement strand
TAAATCCAAGTAATATTTTGTTTATCTCGGATGCTCCAAAAGAATTAGAAGCTGCTACTACTGCAGGATTACAAACTAGGTTCTCTAACCGCCCTGGCAATACTTATGCAAATACAGTATTTCAGGAAATAACTAACTTTGACTTTCTGTAAGTTGAATTGAGCCCATCACTAGATTTTAACGATATCATAACAGCTATAAATGAATATTGGCTGCCAATAGAAGCTAAACTTGCAGCTGAAGTAGATATTTCTTTAAAAGCTCAGATTGCACTATCTATTTACGTTTGGCGCTGTAAAAACGAACACAGAATAAAGTTTTTTAGTGAACTTGCCACCGGTGAGCCGCGAAATAAAAATAAATTAATAAAATTACTTGATATAATTGAGAGCCACCAAAAAGAATGCGACAGTCAAGTAACAAACTTAATCAGTTCTGAATCAGAATTGCTAGCTAAGTGGATTTTGGATTATTGCAACGAGTGTCTGAGTCAAACTAAATGGGAACGACAAATTGATGGCATAGATAATTGCGTAAGACTTATCGAAAGATATAAATATTTTTTTGGCACAGATTCTACAAAGCATAAATTTGATGACGTCCTATCAAAGATACAAACAACGGATATAAATATAACTAGTAGAATAAGAAATGCCCTTAGTTCTCTATTAACTTTAAAGAAAACTTCCACTGTTGAATTACTCAATACCTTCGAAGAAAGATGTGCCGCACTTCCGACAAACAATCTAACACTAGTACTAGAGCGCCTACTTGGAACAAATGTTCCAATAGGAGAGGTTTTAAATAGCACCCAAGAATCTAATAGCGTTCATGAATCAATTCCATATGATTGTTTAAAGTCTATACTAACAAGCATTTATTATAACCCTGCCGAATCATTCTTAGATCTAGGATCTGGAAGTGGCACGCTAGCTATTGCTTTAAAATTATTTAGTAACGCAAACGTAACAGGAGTTGAAATTGTCCCTGAATTAGTAGCAATATCGAGAAAAGCCTCTATAAGACTCAATAGTAAAGTAAATTTCATTAATCAGGATGCGACAAAAACTGATTTTTCAAATTTTCAAAATATAATTATTTTCTCGACTATCAACGGCAAACCACTAGAAGTTATCATGAAGAATATATTAAATACTTCTAGTGTTAAACGAATATGGACCATAGGGTTTGTTTCATCAAAATTTAAAGATATTGGATGGGATTTACTAACCCCAGAATCTTCCAAGGAATTAGATCTTCATATATTTGAACGTAACTAAACTTAATTTTAGTTATTCGAATTCTTCACGACCCTGGCGGTATGCTTTTATTACGTGCAAATTATCAAGGGTGCTAACTTGTGTCGTGGAAGTATCTTTCGATACATCAGCTCCAAATATACTTAGAACAGGTATGATGTCAGAAGTTAGATACTTAAGGTCCTTGGGTAATTTTATTTTTGTAATATCTAATGGGACTTCAGATGCCAACTGAAATCCCCATAACCCAAATGAAGGTACTTCTACTTGAATTGGCAACGTATTTTTAAAAACTTCCTGCAAAGTTACTTGTATGCTCCAAAAAGCATCTTTTGTGAAATAAGGCGAACCTGCTTGAGTAATCATTACACCAGCTGGGGTAAGAGACCGGTTAATCAGTTGATAAAATTCTTGGGTATAAAGACGTCCTAAGTTTTCATCATTTGGGTCGGGAAGATCCACAATAACGACATCATACAATTTAGTATTTGATAACATATACGAGAATGCATCATGATTAACAATTTTTAATTTATTGCTTGCTAGTGATTCATTATTAAGTTGCCTAAGTAAAGGGTACTGGGAAGATAATTCAACAATTTTCGGATCTAAATCAACCAATGTGATCGATTCTACACTACTGTGTTTAAGGATTTCCCTAACAGCCAAACCATCCCCCGCTCCTAGCAATAATACATTCCTCGGATTAGGTGATAAACCTAAAGGTATGTGAACAAGAGTCTCGTGATATCGATATTCATCAACTGATGAAAACTGCAAATCACCATTTAAATATAACCTTAGATCATCTCGATGACCCGTAAGAATAATTTGCTGATATTCTGATTGAGTCGATAATAGAACTTGATCTTGGAAGAGACTTTTTTCAATTATTGCTTTGATTGGATCAGAAAATATAAATATTGAGCAAAGCCCAATTAATCCTAAAAATGATAAAATTACTTTATAGACTCTTTTGTATACTTGAGTCTTTAAGAATGTGATAACTACCAATGCAACAGTAAGATTTAAAGCCCCTGTTAGTAGGGCAACTCTCATAGCCCCAAGCGAAGGCAATAGAACTAAAGGAAACATTACCGACGCAACTACGGCACCTAAATAGTCGATAGCAAAAACCGATGAAAGCACATCTTTAAGTGCTCCTTTTTCGCTAAGTATCCTTGCCAACAAAGGTATTTCTAATCCTGCAATGACTCCCGTAACGCAAAGAAACAATAAAGCCACAGGATAAAAGTAGTCCGTATTAGCAAAAATAAAGAATAGAACTAACCCCGATACACCTCCTACTATCCCCAGAATAATTTCGAGGCTTATAAAGGTTTCTATTAAATTCGTTTTAACTAACCTGGAAAGGTATGATCCTATTCCAGTAAAAAACAAAAAAGCTCCCGTTGTTAATGAAAAGTGCAAAACTGAGCTACCCATAAAATAGGATGCAACTGTGCCTATTAGTAACTCATAAGTTAGAGCACAAGTTGCGACAACTAAAAGGCTGCCCAAAAGTAGCTTTTCATCAAGAGTGCGAACAAGCACAACAACTAGCCCGTGATCGATGCTGCAATAATAATCCCTATCGCTATAATGTGCGCTGCCAACACAACCGCTAATGCGACATTTTGCTTTTCTGTAATTTCAGTTTTGAGATCACCTGGAGTTATTAGATCAATAACTTTAAATGAAACAACTGACATTACTATCCCAATTGATCCATATATAAAAACAGAAAGAATTCCCTGCGAAAGTGTCATAGTAATCTCCTTTGTATAAGTAAAATCTTAAAATAAATTATTTCCCAAAGCCGTAACTACCTCCTCTGAAACCTCGGTTGAAAGTACTTCGTTGAGGCTTAGGGCATCGCCCATTAGGTAATCTTTCATGAGGCTGACAGTTTTCGTACATTTTTAATAACTCTGGATCTGATTCCGAGGATAATCCGTAGCCAAATAATGACATCGCTATCGAGCCAAAAAATACTGTTGGAACAGCAATCACAGTTATTAACTTAGATATAAATGACAGTGGCTGATTAGTCATCGTCACTATGCTCCTTGGCAAATTTAAAA
>JBILET010000259.1:0-3345 GCA_044351935.1 Bdellovibrionota bacterium | reverse complement strand
AGATCGAAGAAGCCAGTTAATAGCAAGGTTGTCTGTAATGGTTGCAGAAGTGCTTCCAACTGGAATCCTTAGGATCGAAGGTAAAAAAATAGTTACTGTAAATGATGAAGAGCAAATGATGATTTTATCTGGTCTTATAAGGGTGCGGGATATTAACTACTCTAATGAAGTAGACTCATCAAAAGTTGCAAACATGAGAATTGATTACTACGGCGTAGGTTCCTTAGGAGATGTTCAGTATCCTGGATGGGGGACTCAATTAATTAGACGTATTTGGCCATTCTGATGAAAAGTAGGGAATTATTTATGAGAAGGTTGTTTAAAACATTTTTAATAATTGCTGTTATTTTAACAGTTGTTACAACATCGCACGCTGCACGATTAAAAGACGTTGCAGATATCGAAGGTGTCAGGGGTAACCAATTGTATGGTTACGGAGTAATAATTGGTCTTAACGGAACAGGTGATGGCAAAATTGATTTTACTAACAAAAGTCTATCAAACCTTTTTGAGAGATTAGGTATAAGAGTTGATGCCAAAGACATCAAAGTTAAAAACGTAGCCTCTGTATTAGTAACTTCTACTCTTCCTGCTTTTGCTAGACCAGGATCAAAATTAGACGTAACACTATCATCAATTGGTGATGCTAAAAGTATTCAAGGCGGAACTCTTCTAATGGCTCCACTTAGAGGAGCTGACGGAAATGTTTATGCAGTGGCCCAAGGAGCGGTAAGTGTTGGTGGATTCGCTGTCGAAGGAGGAGGAGACTCAGCACAAAAAAATCACCCAACAGTAGGAGTTATTACTGGTGGAGCTACTGTAGAAAGAGCTATACCGTTTGATCTGTTTCAATCAAAAAAAATCCGAATTGTCATGCGCGAAGCCGATTTCACAACGGTAAATAATGTTACCGCACAAATAAATAATTTTATGGGACGTCCGTTAGCGGTTGCGGTAGATGGAGCGTCGATTGAAGTTCCATTAAGTGGTGAGTTAATGCGAGATCCTATCGGACTTGTTTCGCGGTTGGAAAATATAGAAGTTCCATTAGATGTTGGTGCAAAAATAATTGTAAATGAAAGAACAGGTACAATTATTATGGGTGAGAATGTTAAAGTCAGTAAAGTTGCCCTTGCACACGGAAACTTAAGTATAGCAATTCGTGCGGAAACCGGAGTATCCCAACCTGAAGCATTGAGCCAAGGTCAGACTACTGTAGTAACAAACACAGATATTAATGTAGGTGAAGAAAAGCGAAGTTTGCAAGTTCTAGGTGGTGGGCAAGTAACACTAGGAGAGCTCGTTAATGCGTTAAATTCTTTAGGGGCAACTCCAAGAGACTTAATTTCGATATTTGCAGCGCTAAAAAGAGCAGGTGCTCTTCAAGCAGAACTAGTAATAATGTAATAGGGCAAATAAAAATATGTCAGAGATTAAATCACTTTCTTCATTAAATTCAGATCTAGCAACTAGCGGCTTGCTTGAATCAAAGGTTAAACAATTAAACGATTTAACCAAAACTTCAGGAATTACTGATAAGGAAAAAACCGAGAAAGCCGCGACCGACTTTGAAGCTCTTCTACTAAAGCAGATGTTTGACGAGATGTGGAAAACTGTCCCTCAAGGGTCTCTTTTAGGGGCTAGCAGCGAAGAAAAGCAGTTTAGGGATATGTATACTGACGCATTAGCTCAGGATATTGCCCAAAAACAAAGCATAGGAGTAAAACAGGTTTTGTTAAGGGACTTTGAGAGAGCCTCAAAATCTAGCAATCGAAGTGAAGAGTAAGTGCATCATATAGTGTGATATGGGCAAAGAATGCCCTGTTTTTAGGAAAGGAGTCCACCGTGAAAATCAAACCTAAGTCATTAGAATCTCAAGCTGATTTAATTCAACTGGATCGTTCGGATAGGGCTACAAAAGCAGAAGCTGATAAACAGGCTCAAGTTAGAAAATCTTTAACAGAGAAATCAGATCAAATTCAATTATCTGCATTGGCAGGTGCTCTCGGGGAACTTAATCCTCAACAGATGATTCAAGACCGCCAGTCCAAAATAAATTCAATAAAAGAAGCAATCAAAAACGGAACATACAATCCATCTAGCGAATCAGTTGCTCAAGCCTTGGCTCAAGAGATCTCAATCGAGATTCTTTCTGCAGGCGGTTTATTAGGTCAGGAAAATTAATTTCTAATTAGGAACTCTTCATATGAACAGAAATCTTCTGGATCGTTTGGAGAAAATTCTTACTCACGAAATTCGAGTTTATGAGGGCTATAATGCTTTAACTGAACTTGAGAAAAAATTTGTAATTCCATTTAATCCGGACAAGGTAATGGATGCTGCTGTAAGACGCGACCATTTTGTTTCGGAAATGAAAAAACTACAAACAGAACGCCGCAATGTTATTTCTGAATTAGGTTTTGATTCCAATACAAGATTAACAACTGTAATTTCTGAAACACTAAAAGGCGCAGAAGCAAAAAAATTCTTAACCCTTGCAAATAAATTAAAAAAAGCCGTTCAGTCGTCTCAGAAGGATACAAAAGATCTAAACGGTATAATCAAATTTGGAATGGGAATGGTAGATGGTCTTCTATCAATTTTCTGGTCTGCTACAAGACATGTAACTAAGTCCTACACGCGTATGGGTAGTATTCAAGAATCTAGTACTCCTGCAGGAACAAGAGCGTCCTCTGTGCTCAAGAAAGCTTAAAACTTACTTAGTCTTCAATAATCTCATGTGAGATATAGTAAATGCTGGGTGGTCTTAAGATACTAATTGTTGTTGCCACTGTTCCATCTTCATAGATAGTGCTTGGAGAAATACTTACCGCACCTTTTAGTTCTTCAGAAAATTTAAAATAAAAAATAGGCACAGAACTGTTACCATCATCATCCATTTCCCACGAGTGATGTTGTAAAACTTGTCTAAGTACAAGCATTGCGGGAGCTCCCGTTAATATACTCGCAATAATTTTTTTATTATCATCAAGAAAATAAATACTGGATCCATCCGAGCTTTCAATTAGTAGAATTGTTTGACTTTCGCCATCTAGACCGGCTTTTAAAATAGATTCAAATAACTGTATATGTAAACTATTGTCGTAGGCTTCTTGTGAGGTGAACTGTTGATTTTGAAGTTCTTTAATTAGCTGAAGTTGATATACTTTAGTACAGTCGCCAATACTAATATTGACAAGGTCGTAAACCTCGGATAAGCGCGACTCATCAATTCGACGATTATTTTTTAAATTAGGATCAAAATTTTGAGACATGCAAATTACTACGAGTTTGATCTACTCAAGAGTAACTCATATTGGATCTATAATGAAGCAGAAAATGTAA
>JBILET010000258.1:0-3359 GCA_044351935.1 Bdellovibrionota bacterium | reverse complement strand
AGGAATTAGGCCCTCATAGAAAATCTTTAAATAGTAAAAGGGCCGTGCTTGAAGGCTACGGATTAAATATTAACGAATACCTCACACAATATGCAGAGGATCCTAAACATAAGGAAGCAACAATTGTAATTAGCCTTTCACGGGAAGAAATATCAGGAAAAATACGCACACAAAGTTTACACGCTGATAATATTATTCCTGAGTTAAAAAAAATTAAAAATGGCCTAGATTATATTCAAATTATCGACTCCGAGACTCCGTTTTTAGATAAATCTGATTTCGATAAAATAGCTCAGATTCAAAATATTTTGGGTTATATTGATAACAATAAGATTTTTGTTTCCCATGGGCTAGAAAAATGGCCGTCTGAGCTAAACAAAAAAACTTTAAAACAAGCTATTACAGATTATTGTGATTTGATTGATAAAGCTCTCAATTTAGTCAAAAATCCTGTTGTGCAAATTAAAACCGTCATAGATACGCCATTAAACTTGGATATCGGAACTAACCCACAGCTACGAACACAGGCATTACTAGATTTGCACATCCCCGACTCAGTCAGAACTGACTCTAGAATTAATAGCGTTTCGATAAAAACTCTAACAAGAAGAATTAATCGAATTTTAAAAGTGCTAGACAATAACTCATCGCAGTTTGACGAGGCTTGCAAGATTGATCATGGAATTTTACTCGATCAATCATGTTACGCAAACTTTATAAAAAGAATGTCTATCTTAAATTTTATTTCCACTAACACAAAGGGTGATCATGATCCATTTTTGGCTTGTGATTTAAGGCAACTTTGCTTACAAAGCGCATTACACTCTACAGACAAAGAGTTTTTCGAACTTTGTAGAGTTGTGCGAATTAATATAGAGAAAGATAAGCTCGAATCGCATGCGATAGAAATTAATGATGATTTTAAAAATCGGGTTTTCCCAAAACAAAAACATCCTCTTGAAGATCTAAAAGATACTAACAATCCTACACTTCATGAGTTAACAAAGTTTTTGCTAGGAAAAGATTCATACACATCACAGTCTGCGCTGCTATGGAAAGAACATCCAACAACTGCTTGGGCAATACGACAGGCTATTATTCTTAAACTAAAATCCAACTCTTATGTAGACTCACCTAAGGAAGATTGGATTAAAGCTAACTTCCCGAAAGGAATTAATTCTATGATTGCTCAACAGCTAAAAACTGAACTACAAAATTTAATTAAAGAAGGAGTTATTGCCGAGAAAGCGCCTGGCAAACCAAAAACTGGTATAAAATTATCTAGACAATAAATTTATTTTTTTCTATCTAGTACTTTCTAATAAACAAAATATCCGTTCATCTTTATCAGAATCACTTGGATTTGAATCTTGAGTACAGCCTAAAGATCTTTCGCAGTGAATCATCCACCCCGTGCGCTCTAATAATCTAACTAGACCGAGTCTTGAGAAAATCCAGTAATTGGTTGAATCATTGTTTGCTTCGCTTGGACCAAGAAGATATGCAACTGGAGTGTTTTCTAGGTTATGTTTTGCATCTTTAGTTTGTTGAAAAACTCGTGTGCTGAGTAAACAAAATTTAGTTTGGTAAGATAATTTTTCTAGCACATAAAATGGATTTTTTAAGTGATATAAAAGTCCAAGAAAAATTACTAATCCGTATGATTTTTGAATATTCCATTGTGAATCTAGATCAATTTCAATAAGTTCTGATTGACTGCCTAATTCAGTCTGTAATGTTTTTAATCCTGTAAGGTGATTAAAGTTTGTTGGTGCAAAATCACAAAAATCAACTTTGTATCCTAGTGACTCTAATAAAAAACCTACTGCACCATCGGCGCAACCAATATCTAGAATAGGTTTAGACCCAATTAATGAATCTAATTCCCTATAGGGTACTGTTAATAATTTATTTAAATGATGGAAGTTCTCGAGCGTGCCGTAGGGATACCAAGCAATTTGTTTGTTATTATTCTGTATATTCAATAGCTTAGCTTGAAATCCAGGCACAATGTCTTCAACTATATTTTTTATATCCATCTAAATATTTCCACTTGCCTTCTACACTCGAAATAGTATAGAAACGCTATATGAAGAAAAACGAGTCCTCATCAACCTTAAAATCAAGCACTCTAGCACCTGTGCAAAAACAAACGCTTGAGTTCCTTCGAAACTTTATCGCTGAAGCAGGCCATGCGCCAAGCCTAAAAAAAATCGCTGTCTACTGCTCACTTTCATTTAGAAAGACTTGCAGATAAAGGATTTATAAACCGCGGCGATGATGGCTCTATCGAACTTGTAGAGATTGCAAAAGCGGAATTCGGCCCTACTGCTGTTCCACTTGTTGGGGTAATCGCAGCTGGTATGCCAATCGAAGCAATCGAAAACAGCACTATGATCGAAATTCCACACGATATGATTGATGGTCGAGGAGAAGTTTACTGCCTAGAAGTAAGCGGAAACTCTATGATTGATGCACATATATGCGACGGGGATATCGTTGTTATTAAAAAGCAACCTCAAGCAGATGATGGACAGATTGTAGTTGCCCTACTACCTGATGGGTCTGCAACACTAAAAACATATAGAAGAATGAAAAACGGAAAAGTTCTACTAGTGCCTGCAAATTCTACGATGACGCCAATTATGCTTGATGAAGTAGAAATTCAAGGCCGCCTAGTAGGAGTTATGAGAAGGTATCATTAAAAATTCATAATTTAAGAAACTATTAGATATAAACTGCGATATAACAAATTTAATTAAACAATCAGGAGAAACATTAGATGTCACACAATGACGAAGATAAGAATAAAGGCCTAGCATCAGCAATTTCTCAACTCGAGAAAAAATACGGCCGTGGCTCAATTATGAGCATGGGCAGCAATTTAAATCAGAATGTAGAGGCATACTCTTCAGGAAGTCTTGGATTAGATATTGCACTTGGAATTGGTGGACTTCCTAAAGGCCGTATCTGTGAAATTTTTGGCCCAGAATCCTCGGGTAAAACTACATTAGCACTTCACTTAGCAGCAGAAGTACAAAAGAAAGGTGGAACTGTTGTGTTTGTTGACGCAGAACACGCACTTGATATTGGATACGCTAAAAAGTTAGGTGTTGATACTTCAAAACTTTTAGTAAGCCAACCTGATTGCGGTGAACAAGCTCTTGAGATCACCGAAACACTAATTAGTTCTGGCGGTGTAGACCTAGTAATCGTTGACTCGGTTGCTGCACTTACTCCTCGTGCGGAAATTGACGGCGAGATGGGTGACCAACAACCTGGTATGCAAGCAAGATTAATGAGTAAAGCATTACGTAAATTAACTGCTCTTACTTCACGATCAAACTGCTTAATATTGT
>JBILET010000257.1:0-3380 GCA_044351935.1 Bdellovibrionota bacterium | reverse complement strand
GAGTGATCCATGCCGCAATATTCTGTACAGAATATATTATAATCACCTGTTTTAACTGGCTTGAAAGTTACATACGTATATCGATTAGGAATCGCATCGCTTTTGACTCTCATCACAGGAACAAAAAAGCTATGCAGAACGTCTTTTGAAGTTAAAACAAATTTTACATGTCTATCTACTGGTATAACGGCTTCACCCACTAGTTGCTTTCCATTCTCATATTGAAAAGTCCAGTTCCATTTTTTTCCAGTCACGTTTACCACTAGTGCATCATCCGGCACCGAACGCATTTCTTTGAAAATTAAAATTCCGTACGTTCCAATAAAGATACAAACAATTGTAGGTACAATCGTCCAGATAGCTTCTAAGAAATGATTACCTTCGATTCTTGGTGTTGAATGATCTACACCTTTTTTAGCTCTATATTTATATGCGAAATAGAGCATCGTACCAACGATTGCAACTGTGAAGAAAACTGACAAATCGGTAATGATATGATGAAGCCAATCAACTTTGGGGGCTACTTCAGATGCCTGCTCAGGTAGATAACGAAACATTTACAAATCCTAGTTTACTTAGAAAAAATTTTACTTCCTTCGACCAACTCTTTTTGCTAGCAAAACAGCCACTATTACGAATAACGCAACAGCAAGCAACGTCCCAACACGCAAGATGTTGAATGCAACCCAAGTATATTTACCTTTGGTTGGATCGAAATCAAAACAATACAATAAAATATGGTCTACCGTCGAACCTATCGCCCCTTTTGATGCTTCAACGATTGATAGCCTAACATCCCAAGGAGCAAACTGTATCCCCGTGAAATATTGAGAGATTTGGCCCTCTGGCGTCAATACAAAGAAACCCGAAGAGTGAAGATATTCTCCAGCAACAAATTTAAATTTATATCCAGCAGCATCAAGAATTGAAGCAATTGACTCTTTGGTCCCTGTTATTAGTGATATATTCTCAACATTGGCTTCAATCGGTTTTAACGCTGCATAAATATTTACAGCTTTCTCAGATGCAAGCTTGCTATCCTCGGTTGGATCAAAGCTTAAAAAAACGATGTTATATTCTTGTCCTAGTTTTAGCTCTAATTCTTTTATTAGTTCTAAAAATCCCTCTGTCAGTAACCCACATAATCTTGGACAGCCAAAATACATTGGGACTAATAAAGTAGGCTTTTGAGGAGTTAAAAGTTCGCCAAACTTAACCTGCTTGCCATCCTGCTTAATAAATATAGTCTGCAGGGGCAATTGGGCTCCAAGAGTAGTGGAAAATCCAATTTCTTTAGATTTTATTAACTCAGCTGGATCAACTTGTTGATTAGATTCAGAAAAAGTTGATTTGGAAAAAATCAGCAGGCTTAAGCACGTAGCAAGTACCACAAAACAATACTTAATGTCGAATCTATAGCCACTTGCTTGAGTATTATGCAACTGCATGGTATATAAAACTTTTCATAAAATACCTTTACTCCTATTTAAGAGTAAAAGTTTTTTACTAAATGCAAACTTATTTTTCACTAAATAAAAATATTTTAGTGAAAACAGTAAGTACTTAACGAATGTAACCTTTTTAACACAAAGTAGAGAATTCTCAACTATGGATGATGTTTGGAAACAATTCGAAGAAAATGATATCACACACAGCGCAGCGCACCACCTTTTAGCGATAATGGAACTGCGCGAAAAACGTGGATATGCTCGCGTCACTGATGTTGCTAAGCAGTTAAATATAACTACTGGTAGTGCTTCAACAAATTTAAAAGGTTTGAAGAATAAAGGCCTCATCCTTGAAGATGACAATCGTTTTCTAAATCTATCTGCTGAAGGTGAAAATATTGCCAAAGCAATTGTATTTAGAAACGAACTTGTAAAAGAGTTTTTTGAGAAAGTTTTAAAAGTTTCTGCCGAACAAGCAGAAGTTGATGCATGCAAGATTGAACATTTAGTAAGTGCAGAAACAACCCATAAACTTCAAAAGTTTATGAAAGATTATTTAAAGAAATAATACAAATGAAAGAAAATTTGAAAAATGCTTTAAAAGAAGCGATGAAAGCTAAGGACTCCGTTAAACTTGCGGTTATCCGAGGAATACTTAGCGAAATTCAATACGATGAAATGAACAAAGGAGTATCTGAAGCAACTGCTGCAGATGTTACCGCGGTTTTGCAACGTGAAATCAAAAAACGAAAAGAAGAAGTTGAATTTGCTCAAAAAGCTAATAGAAACGAACTTATAGAAAAGCTTGATCTAGAAATTAAAATCATCGAAGGTTACTTACCAGAACAAATGTCCGCAGAAGCATTAAAAAACTTCTTTGCAGAATTAAAACAAAAAGATGGTTCTGCAAATCGAGGAACTGCGATGAAAGCATTAAAAGATGCATTCTCGGGACAATATGATGGAAAAATTGCTGCAACGGTTGCTCAAGAGGTATTTGGTTGATAAAGCTTTCTTACGAAAGTAGTTTTGATGCTCCAGTAGATGATCTTTTTAACTGGCATGAAACTGCTGGCGCTTTTGAACGATTAAATCCAGCGTACGAACCAGTCCAGTTAATAAGTCATACTGGTGGTATAAAAGATGGTGCCATAGTTAAGATTAAGATCTTGCCGCCACTTTATCTTCCGTCATTCTTAGGAATTAAATGGACGCTTACGCATAAAAATTACATAAAAAATAATCAGTTTGAAGATCATCAACTAGTAGGGCCATTTGCGAAGTGGCAACACAGACACTTATTTAAACCAATTGGTCATAATCGCAGTATTCTTACAGATGATATCCAGTTTAGCTTGCCACTTGGTTACTTATCTGAGCCACTCTTGGGATGGTTTTTTAAATCAAAGTTAAACAAACTATTTGCATACAGACATAGAATTACTAAATGTGATCTAGAAGTTATTAGTAAGTATAAAAACTGCTTCGAAACACCTCAAAGAATCTTAGTAAGTGGTGCTTCTGGACTAGTTGGAAAAAGTCTTGTTGGATTTTTAAAATTAGCAGGACATCAAGTTTTTAAACTTAGTAGAGTTAAAACTGACGATCCTGATTCAATTTTTTGGGATCCCTATTCAAGAATAATCGACACAAATAAATTGTCTAACATCGATCACTTCATACACTTAGCAGGCGAAAATGTCGGCCAAAGATGGACTAAAAAAATAAAAAATAAAATCTTATCCAGCAGAATAGATACAACTAAATTTTTAGTCGATGTCATTAAATCTTTGTCCAGTAAACCTAAGTCTTTTATATGTGCATCTGCTTCTGGATTTTACGGCATAAATCAATTATCACCCCAAGATGAAAACTGCCAAAAAGGTAGTGGTTTCTTAAGCGATGTGGTCAAAGAGTGGGAAGATGCAACAA
>JBILET010000210.1:0-3771 GCA_044351935.1 Bdellovibrionota bacterium | reverse complement strand
ATTTTGGGTGCTTATCGTGTAAGTGTAAAAACTTTAGACTCAGAATTAGAATTTTCTTTCTCTCAAGGTTATACAGAATCAAACCCTGCGTTAAGAAATTTCGTAAGACTAATCAAACAATTCGGCAAACAGGAAAAGTAGAAGTGAATAAGACAATTAAAATTGCGATCGGCTTTGCAATAAGTATTGCACTATTAATTTATGTTTTATCTCAGATAGATTGGGCAATTTTAAAAGTCGAGATCGCAAACGTGCAGTGGGCCCCTATTTTTATTACTGCAGCTCTATGGATATTTCATTTTTTTATTCGATCAATTCGATGGCACTATTTGTTACCCGCTGATAAATCAGCAAGTGTTGGATTGCGCTTTGAAAGTATAATGATAGGAGTTTTTGCGACATTTTTATTGCCACTTCGTGCCGGTGAATTTATCCGTCCGATGTATTTAGCTAAATATTCAGACGTTGGATTTACGCAAGGATTTGTTTCGGTTTTTATTGAGAGATTTTTCGATCTTTTGTGTGTACTTGGCTTGTTCGTTGCAGTTTCGTTTATGGTTCCAAATTTGCCTCAGTGGACAACTTCAGGAGCAGTAGTATTTGGTACGTTAGCTTCGGGAATTTTTGTATTTATTTTATTTTGCTTACTACTTCCTAATTTTATTACACTTGTTACTTCAAAAGTTACATCTGTTTTACCCATAAAAGTTAGTAACATCATCAATAAAATAGTTAATGATGTCATTCAGGGTGCACGTGCTATTGGTTCTGTTCACAGATTTTTAATGGTTATCTTTTTAACTGCAGTTATTTGGGGATTAAACGTAATAGTTTTTCATCTGTTCTTACAAACTGTTTCTATTCCTTTTGATTGGATGCTCAGTACTACTTTAACAGTTCTGATCGCGCTTGCGGTTGCTGCACCAAGTGCTCCTGGATTTATAGGAGTTTATCAAGTTGCTACTGTTGCATGTTTTTCCTTATTTGGTTACTCAGCCGAAAAAGCCACTGCTTACTCCCTTTTTAGCCACGCGCAGCAGTACATAATGTTTGCTATTATTGGTGTATATATCCTTGTAAAACGAGGATTAAGTTTAAAGGCTCTTCGACAAAACTCACCTAGCTAACATTAGGCATAATCATTGCTTTGTAAGTAATTAACAGTTTCCTAAACGGCTAAACAAGGAATGTTTTTCCCGTGCTTAGGAAATTATATCCATACTTTAGGGGCAATCTATGCGCTTAGAATCGGCGTTATTTAACAGTAGGGAAGGAATTTCCTCGCACGGACAAGCTATTACTGTTCTATCCGATAATATATCAAACGGAGAAACTACTGGTTTTAAAGCGGCTAGAACTGAATTTGCTGATTTGTTTGCTAATTTTTCTGGTTCAAAAGATAGCTCAGTTATTACAGAAGGAAATGGTTCTAGAGTAACAGCAGTCAGACCAATTTTTAATAACGGTGACATAATCGATACTGGAAGACAGCTGGATGTGGCAATAGGAGGGGGCGGGTTCTTTATTACAGGAACTAATGCTACTGTTGCCAATGCTTCTACAACAACAAGTGGACTGCAATATACTAGAGCAGGAAACTTCCAATTAGATAGTGAAGGGTATCTTGTTACAGCAGATGGTAGATATGTATATGGTGTTGACCCAAATGCAGCAGCGCCAGCCGCAGGACAGTCGCCTACGTTAACTAGAATTAATTTAGCTAATGCAGGTGTCGGTGCAACAGCTACTACGGCGGCAACTCTTACAGGAAATTTATCAGCAACATCAGAAAATAAAACTGTACCTGCGGCTAATTCATTAACTACTTTTAGAGACCTAGCAGCTGCAGCAAGTGTTGTTCATACAATAGAAGTCTACGATAGTCTTGGACAAAAAAGAGACGTTACTCTTGCATTCTTTAAGACTGCCAGTAATGCATGGACTGTTAATGCTTATACAGATGGATCAAATATTACAAACGGTACAGCTGGCCAACCAGTGCAGATTGGTAGTACAACGATGACATTTGGCGCTGACGGTGTTATCGCAGAAGCAAACAGAGCAACAACTCAAATGACAGCAAATGCTGCCTGGGCTGGTGGAGCAGCAGCTGGTGCATTCACTATTAATTTCGGTGGATATACCCAGTATGCAACACAGTCAGTTCAGTCTTCACGAGTACAGAACGGAATTGGTTCAGGGCAAATTACTTCATATAACGTATCAGCTGATGGAAAAATTTTAGCCCAAATGTCAAACGGACAAACTTTAACGTTAGCACAATTACAAACAGCAACTTTTACAAATGTTGATGGATTAACGCGAGTTGGTTCAAGCAGCTTTGAGGCAACCGCAAATGCAGGAACTGCAGTTTTTGGATCCCCTGGGAGTGGCGCTAGAGGAATATTGCGCGGTGGTGCATTAGAGCGTTCAACAACAGATATGAGTAACGCGTTTGTTGATCTCGTTACAATTCAGCGAGGCTATCAAGCAAATTCACAAATGTTAACTGCTGCAAATGAACTTCTACAGCAAACTATTTCGATGATTCGATAGACGGGTGGGAAAATTCAAAACACCAACCAACATCAATTTTAGTACTAGGCCGTTTCTATTCTGCTAAAAAGCTCATGAGCATCATACCCAGAGATAGCAATGCCGTGAATGTGAGGATTAAAGTTTAGGGATGCACCAGTAGTCTGAAATGTCAGAGCATCACCAGGAATCCCAGCCCAACTATTTGGTAAAGCTCTAGCAGGGTTTCCCAAGCTAATTTAAATAAGACTCTAGTTCGCTTAGGTAGTGAAAATACAACGTGCCGATGAGCTACTGGCTTTAGAATTTCAGAATGCGAGTGTTCTGCAAATATTAACGCTCGTTTTGTATCGCAAGATGGGCAAATTCCACGGCGCTTACAAGAGAATGCAA
The DNA here is from genome assembly GCA_044351935.1 of Bdellovibrionota bacterium. Lineage (GTDB taxonomy): Bacteria > Bdellovibrionota_C > UBA2361 > UBA2361 > JBIKWN01 > JBIKWN01. Next base: position 843 of record JBILET010000210.1, on the reverse strand, counting down.
CTACTGTGCTGTGTTTGCATGTGTCGCAAAGTATTCTGGCACACCCATGTAGTAGTATTCCGCAGTTTAGATATTTATCGATTGAATCAAGGACTTCGAATCTAAGAAAGCCAAACTTTTGTTGGAATTGTTACTCCCACTGGTATTCTAGGTTTTGTCATTCTTGATAGACAATACGATAAAGGCTTGAAGATTTAGGGGATCTTCTTTTGTAGTGGTAAGATTAGATTTAGTGGATTTAAATTTACTTAATTTGTACAGGCGGATTATTGCTCAATATTGATGGGCTTACTTACCTGGCTTGCTAAACTGTTAAACTAAAATTGGCTTCAGTTGAAGTTTTGATTTATCCGAAACTTTGTCCTAGTTAACTCATTTCAACAAGCTTCTTAAATTGTTGCAATAACGCATTACTTTTATCTTTAGTATCATGCTCGCAATTGAAAGAGGTGCTTGTAGCTTTTAAAATAGCACTATCCTCAATTTTTGAAAGTTCATTAAAAAAGGTATCCACTCCCTCAGAAGGATCGATATTTTCTGATAACATAGAAAGAGCTGCTCGAATTCCGAAAGCAAGAAACTCCTCTTCGGGGACTCTTTGACCGGCTCTTAAACGCTCCTTCATATTCCTCATACACTCTTCACGACCGTTTAATGATTCATCCATGCGAATAATTTCGTAATCGATCCCCTCGCTAGCTAACAGTCTACAAAGATATTTTTCATGGCATTGACCTCGATATACGATCTGTTGGATCCCAGGCCATCGCTTAGCGGTGCGAGCTATCTCTGAAGATAATATGCGGTCACGAACTCGTACTATTTCTTCAAGGTGATCAAATA
>JBILET010000071.1:0-6686 GCA_044351935.1 Bdellovibrionota bacterium | reverse complement strand
GCTATTTTTAATGTTAAATATCATTACCTCTAGAGGGTAATGTTCGCCTCGAACGAAGGTAAAATCTCTTTCATCGTTCAAAGAGCGGATATTGTTATAATACTCTAAGCTTGTTTCGCTTCTTGTTCTGTCTAATGGCGGATGTTTTAAAACATTATAAATATCTGAAAGATAACTAACAATATTCGAGTCAAGTTTAGGTTGGGACAGTGCTGTCTTCCAATCAATAGGATTATGTTTTAAAGATATCGAAATTTCGGAAACTATTTTTAATATTGATGCAAAATCTCGATTGGAAAGATTTGTTCCTGTTTCATTATCCTCTATCCAGTGTAGGACAGGAGTGTCATTTGAAACTTGATGTAATACCTGTCGAGTTTTATCTATGTACCATAGATGATCTCTCTCGGTTAGGTGACTTCCGAAGATTAACTTTATCGGTTTTGCAGGACCTCTGTCGGCATTTCGAATTTGCACTTGCTCAGGTGAGTCAAGAAACGAAAGGAAACCTTTGAGGAAATTATCTTTATTGTTACTTGTACCCTTAAAATCCTTAAAGCAAACCGAACTTACGCGTTCTTGCATAAGCTCTAAAAATCGATCAAGCTGCTCCCTATTTTGCGGGGCAATTCGTATGAGCTCCTCAATAAAATATGGAAGGGACGGTATTTTTATGCTGTGAAAAATAGCCGCTAGAGGATGAGATGTACGACTAAAAGAGAAACTTTCATCTTGAAGAATATCTTCCTGTATGCGTCGGATAACTGCCGGAGTAATCATAAGTTATTGTATCGTACGAAATATCTTAATCAGAAGTTGTACTATCAAACTAATTCTTAATCAAAACAAATATACATTTAGATATGCCTCAAAACTCATATCACCGAAAAGGGGAAAATGGCTTATCAAGAACTACGAATTAATGAGTGCTATAGAGGTGTTAAAGTACCGGTATCGGTACTTCAGAAAGAAGAAAAAGGGTAAGATTTTAGAGGAGCTAAAATCGCGATTTTTAGTTGATAAAAAATATCTTATTAGACTTACTTAGATGTGGCTTCCGTCAATTGAATCTGAATAGGAGTTTTTGATTGTGAAACTAGAGCTAAACTTTTAACAATTAGTGCTTCTACAATTGATAGACACCTTCGAGACGCAAGACGTCAACATGGGAAGACGTTCACAAGACGCGGAACTGAACAGTAGATATCGCTACAACCTGGACAGAAGTGCGTGGAACGTGGGGTAGAGGAAGCTCTGGAGTAATGGCACAGTTGGAAGATATCGAAGCAAGCTTGCATTTCGATGTAAAAGGCTACGATGCTGACAACGGTGGTGAAGTAATGAATAAACATATTATTAACTACTTTCACAACAGGGATATTCCCTTAGCTGTTACAAGATCTAGAGCTTACAAAAAAGATGATAACTGCCTTGTAGAACAAAAAAATAATTCTATCGCTAGAAAATATCTAGGATATGAAAGGCTTGATTACCAAGAGGTGCTTACTCTAATTAACCACTACTATAAAGATATTCTTTGTCCGCTTCTAAATCACTTTTATCCAAGTAATAAATTAAAAGATAAGCAGCTGGTAGATTCTAAAATGAAACGATATTACGACAAGCCAAAGACTCCATATCAACGTGTTATTGAATCTCCATTTGTTATCGAAGCTAAAAAGTTAAAGCTTATTGAAATTCATAAAAATCTAAATCCAGTTCATCTTCAAATTCAAGAAGATCTAGTCAGAAAGCAAATTGATGACAGAATGAAACTTTTTAGACTTAACAGACAGAACAGAGTCTCAAAAATTCAGGGTTTTATACCCTAATTTTTTCTAAAATCAAGAATCCTTTTTAGTCACCATAACTTTCGGTGATCTTACTTATGAGGCACTAGGCTAAACTAAAGCTGCAGATTCGGATAATTCTTCAGCGCGAAGCTTTTCAAGGCGTTTTTTCCAGGTAACTGTAAGAAATGCTCCAGGAACACCAACTACTATGTATTGAATAACGTGTTGTGTAAGGACCATAACAAGGGCCAATTCTTTAGGCACTCCAAGTGAAACCAATGCAGCTGTTCCAACTGCCTCAATTACACCTATACCACCAGGTGCTGCTGGAATTAACGAACTAAAATTCATAGCAACCATCATAAACACAGTGAATGCGATCGATAAGTCTGCTCCGTATGCTTTGGTTACAAGATAGAAAACACCAAGTTCTGTTCCCCAAATTACTGCTGACCATAAAAGTAAAAGAGGTAGGCGATTCCAAGAACTAAGAGGAGATAAACCTTCTAAGAATTGATGAGCTTTGTTAGTAAACCATTCAAGTTTTTCAGATTGGCGTTTTTCTAAAATTTTTTCAGTCAAAGTTTGTAAGTGTGAGCGCAAAGCAATAATAACCAAAACTCCAAGTGCAATTGCTGCAAATCCTATAGCGACGTAAGAAAGATTTCTGGCAAGACCGGCTTCACCAACTCCAAAAGAAAACAAAACAAAGAATAAACTTATTGTTAATCCATCAATAAGTCTTTCACTTGCCACTGTAGCTAAGACAAGTGCACGAGATTGACCAGATACTTGCGCCCCAAGATGTGCTCGAACAAATTCTCCGGCTCGAGCGGGAAGTACATTATTAAAAAAGAATCCAAGAACCAAAACAGCAGTTGCGTTTGGATAGTCCATTTTGCATTCAGGAAACAGGTCCTGCCAGCGGCGACTTCTAAAAAAGTAAGAAAAAATTGTTAAAACAAACGCGCCTAAAACATATAATGGATTGGCATCGCCTACATGAGACAATAATAGTGACCAATCTAAGTCTTTAAATGTGATATAAAGAGCACCAAAGGTGATAACCCAGGGCAAATACTTCTTTAAATAGGGTTTAACCGACATCGTTTTGAAACTATAATCTTTGGTGTAATTGATGTAAATGATTCAGGAAATTCATGACTAACGCAACCCAAACAGATGCAATTCAACCAGAATGGGAAATTATATGGGTAGATACTCTTGAGGGGATGGATATCATCGTCGATCAAGCCCTTCTGGAGGAGTTTATCCCCGTAGATACCGAAACCGTCGGGTGGCAGACAGGCAACGAAAAGCTGGCCATTGTTCAGATTGGAATTCCATCACTTAAAAAAGCATATTTAATCGACGTGTTAAAGATTGGCTCAATAGAGCCGCTAGGCAAAATCCTAACACCGGTCAAGCCAGCTAAAGTTGCACACAATTCAAGTTTTGAAGATCGTCAGTTTGGTAGCTTTGGTATCAAAATGAAAGGTATTCGAGACACTTTACCTATGGCTCGAAACCTAAGGCCTGATCTTCCAAATCATCAATTAAAGACATGTTGCAAATATGTTCTTGGCGTTCAGATGAGCAAAGAAGAACAAACTAGTGATTGGTCAGTACGTCCTCTTACTCAGAAGCAACTAAATTATGCTGCTTTAGATGTTGAGTTGTTAAATAATTTATATTTAGCTCTGCAAGAGCTTGAAGCAAAACTTACTATTCCAAGTGATTATAATGTTGAAAAATTAATGAAAGAGCTATTTGAGTTAACTCAAGAAAAATTTGAGTTAATAAAAGATATTGCTCCAAAACTTTCTTTCCTAGATCAACGATATGAGAAAGTTAAAGAAGCAATCAAAGACAGATTGATTCATGGAGAACCGGCTTACCAAGGAGAATTTGGTGAAGCTTCGGTAAAATTAGTAACTCAAACAGAAGTTAATACACAAAAGGTAAAAGAATTATTCCCAGAGATAGTTCCTTTAGTTGTAGCAGAAAAAGTTGAGCGAAAAAGACTTCTTGATGTCATGCAAGAGTATGGAATTGATAAAAAACGACTTGATGAAGTACTTGACCCAAGCAACAGTTATCACCGGCTTAATTTAGAGGTTGCTGCGTAGGTTGCGAATCGTCACTGGCAAGCCATGTAGGAAAAGGGTCTTTGAATTTCTTCCATTCAATTGGGCCCAATTTCATTTCTTCATCAGTAAGAAGGCAGGAATTAAAGCCAGAAATTATTTCATCTTTGGGCATGTCTATGCCGATGATTACTATTTCTTGTCTGCAATCACCAACTTCTTGATCCCATACACGTTGAACATCATCTAACATTTCTTCAGGCCACTGATCTTTGGGCATTGAAGCAAGCCAATATCCAGCAGGTTCGGATCTGCACGATCCACCTGCTTGTGACCATAGGCCTGCCATTTCTGGTCTAGTTGCTAGCCAAAAAAATCCTTTTGATCGAATCACACCTGGCCATTCATTTGATAAATATTCATTGAAACGAACAGGGTGAAAAGGTCTTCTTGCTTTGTAGACAAAACTTGATATTCCGTATTCTTCGGTTTCGGGAGTATGGTGGCCATTTAGTTCTTTGACCCAACCAGGAGAATTTTGTGCTTCTTCAAAATTAAATAAATTAGTGTTTAATATTGATTTAAGAGCAACTCTCCCAAAACTAGATTCAATAATATTTGCATTTGGATTTAGTTTTTTAATAGTTGCTTTAATTTTAGTAAGAACATTTTTATCGACTAAATCAGTTTTATTAAGGACAATAACATTTGCAAACTCAACTTGTTCGATAATTAAATCTACTAAAGTGCGATCATCGTCTTCAGTAGCTTGCATGCTCATATCTTCCAATGAATCTTGCGATTCACAGTAACTAAAAAAATTCTTAGCATCAACAACGGTTACCATCGTATCAAGTTTGGCAACATCTCTTAGAATAGAGCCGGATTCATCCTGGAATTCAAATGTAACCGCAACAGGTAGAGGTTCAGAAATTCCAGATGACTCAATTAATAAATAATCATATTTATTTTCTGAAGCTATTTCTTTGATTTGAATTAATAAGTCTTCGCGTAGTGTGCAGCAAATACATCCATTAGACATCTCAACAAGTTTTTCTTTTGTTCGATCGAGTCGTGACTGGGAGTTCTTTACCAATGAAGAGTCAATATTGATCTCACTCATGTCGTTGACGATGACTGCAACTTTTAATCCTTCTCGGTTTGAAAGAATGTGATTGAGCAAAGTTGTTTTACCAGCTCCTAGAAATCCAGAAAGTATGGTTACGGGAAGAGTTTTCATAATCAAAGTATATAATTTATAAAATCAATAATGCAACTTAGTTGCGATAATAAGGAAGTCGCTCGCCACTGCTTCTATATCATTGAAATTATTGAATAATATTTGATTAAATTTCTATTAGAAGCTGTTTGTCAGAGACATCAACAGGTTTAGCTTGATTTAACTTTAGTTTGTTAATTGTTGATACAGCCTCGCAGTAATATTCCTGTCTAAATAACGCAGACCTTTGGTCAGGTCTTTTTCGAAATATTCCTAGAGGAATATTTAGCGAATATAGAGGCTCGTGTTGAAAAAAACGCGTCCATAACTCCATATCTGCTGCTAAAGATAATCTAAGATCAAGAGTGCTGCCGGCTTTTTCCCATAGCTTTCGAGTCCAGAATGTCCCTTCTTGTTGAATAAATGGGGTATCGAATTCTCCCTCAAGATATAAGCTAGGAGAATAAACTAATGCTGATTGATTGATATTTAATAATTTTGATTCATCAATATTGGCTTGATTTCCAGTAATCCAATTAATCTGTTTTTGTGACGAAAATATGTGAGAAACAAGGCTTAACGAATATGGACACAACATATCATCGGCATTTAACCATGTTAGAATTTGTCCAGTTGATAAATTCAATCCAGTTTGAATAGCGGAGTAATGTCCAGCATCAGGAGCACTTAAGAAATAACTAAGATATTTTTCATAGCGTAAAATTTTCTGTTTAGTTCCATCAGTACTTGCACCATCAAGGATTATAAATTCAAGATTTTTGTAATTTTGATTTAAAATGGAATCTATACACTCTTCAATATAATCAGCGCAATTGTAAGAAGCAGTAACTATACTTATTTTTAAATTTGCCTCTTGGCCTTTTAAGATTATATCCGGCGAAATATACTTTAATAAATCGTTTCTTTCGTTAGCTGGTTCTAACAAATTTGGTTGCTGGTTTTGTGACGGGAAAAGTTTTTTTTCTCGATCCATTATTACTATGGATTCACCTATTTGCTTGAGTGGAATTAGAGGTGATTTATGACTAATGGGGATTTCAGAAAGTACAACCGCGAATCTAGCAGTGTTAATTATGTGTGAGCGTGCGATTCGAGTGGCAACTTCGAAAGCAGAGGCATCAATGAAACTTCTGTTAAATGGCAAGAATTCCTGAATTAAACTTCTTCTAAAAAAAACACCTAGCCAAGAAAAATGTCGAGTTGGTTCAAGAAGATTGGATTTATTCAGTAAGTTTTTTTGATCCCAATGTGGGAAGTTATGCCGCATAGCTTGCGGAAAGCCAAGGGCAGATGCATAAAGACGCTCGGTTTGTAAAACATTTAAATTTGGATTTGAGTAAAAAGATGTAGCAACAGCACCAAGTCCACTGTCCGAAAAAATAGAAGATGGACATTCTATAATACTAATAATCTCACCGGATGAGGCGTTGATTGCAGCTTCATATGCATCAAGATGGCTTCCGGAATATTGAATTATTTTGATGTCTGCGGGCAATTCAGCTTTATTAGGACTGCTGAATGCTAGACACAATTCAACATTAACATAGTGTTGAAATTTTATAGATT
>JBILET010000256.1:0-3387 GCA_044351935.1 Bdellovibrionota bacterium | reverse complement strand
ATAAATGACCGCTCTCCGCCAGTTGGGACAATTCTGCAGCTGAAACCGGTTTACTATATGTCGAGCTGTGATCTTTACGATCAAAACTATCTATCAATTATTTATACCCCAAATTACAACCAACTCTAATGTTAACCACACGTAGTTAAAAAAAATTTAATCAGATATATCAGATATGATTACTTGTTTTACTTAATTGCACTATTTTGGGCTTTGTTTCCCATGAAAAATATCAGTAGTTTCAATATGTTACACCTTGCTTACTAGTTATTTTTAGCGAATCTGCAATTTTAACCCATTTTTTAACTTTATTTAGTCCGCGCAAACCTCAAACTCCGTTATTGCATCTTACTATATAGAGGAGAAGTCTCATTGCCCAATATTGCAAGCAATGAGACTTTATTCTTATCTGCAGTTTGAAATAGTGCTGTTGAAATAAATCGCGGTAATCGGAAGAAGAATATAAAGGTTTAAAAATGTCAGAAGACTTTAAAAAACTAATCGCCCAAGACAGAGAAGTCCGTAAAAAATCTAATTGGTCTGGAACAATGCTTGAGTACTTAGAGCTTGTCCGACAAAAACCCGAAATAGCCGACCTTGCACACCGCCGCATGTATAACATGCTTATGTCTCATGGATCTAAAGAATTAGATCTAGAAGAAAATCCAAGATACAAAAGATTATTCAAAGGCGAAAACTACCGCGTATATAACTTCTTTGCCGAAGATTTTTACGGCATGGAAAAAACTGTTAACCAAATAGTTAGATACTTCCATTCAGCATCGCTGAAAGGAGAAGAAAGTCGTCAAGTACTTTACCTAGTTGGTCCTGTAGGATCTGGTAAAAGCTCATTAGTTGATAAATTAAAACAAGGCTTAGAGTCGGCCGGAACATTCCATGCCATTGATGGATGTCCAATGTTCGAAGAGCCCCTTCATCTTATCCCAAGACATTTGAGAAAAGAATTCTCTAAAATGCTTGGAATACAAATAGAAGGCGATCTATGTCCAGTTTGCAGATTTAAACTAAAAGAAGAATACAACGGCAAATGGGAAGATTATCCTGTTAAATCCATGGATTTTTCTATTAGAGCGAGAAGAGGTATCGGTGTTGTTCCACCAGTAGATCCAAATAACCAAGATACAAGTGTATTAATTGGTGGTGAAGATATTTCAAAACTTGATCTTTATTCTGAAGGCGATCCAAGAGTCCTTGATTTATCAGGAGCTCTAAACGTTGGTAACCGAGGTATGGTTGAGTTTATCGAGGTTTTCAAAAACGAAACAGAATACCTTCACGCAATGATTACTGCAACGCAAGAAAAATCAATCCCTGCCCCTGGAAGACACGGAATGATTTACGTTGATACTTGTATTGTTGCACACTCAAACGAAGCTGAGTGGAAAAAATTCAAAAGCGATCACACAAACGAAGCAATACTAGACCGTATTGTAACTGTGAAAGTTCCTTACAACTTAAGATTATCTGAAGAAGTAAAAATCTATCGAAAGATAATCAGACAATCTAGATTTACTGCTGATATTGCGCCACACACAATCGAAATGGCATCAATGTTTGCAATCCTTTCTAGATTAGAGCCAACAAATAAATGCGATTTAATGACTAAACTTAAACTTTACAACGGTGAAGAAGTCGTTGAAAAAGGTCGCACTAAGAAAGTTGACTTAACCGAACTTAGGGAAGAAGCAAAACTTGAAGGAATGAACGGTATTTCGACTCGATTTATTATGAAAGCGCTAGATAATGCGCTTTCGGATAATATCGAAGCAAACTGCATTCATCCAATAAGTGTTCGTGAATCGTTAGTGAATATGGTTAAAGAATCAGACTTCCCTGATGACGTTCGTAAACGTTACTTAGAGTTCTTACAAGATACTCTTCATAAGGAATACTTAGAAATTCTTGAAAAAGAAATCACAAAAGCATTTGTTTACTCATACAGCGAGCAAGCTGAAAGCTTATTCCAAAACTATTTAGATCATGCTGAAGCATATGTAACTAAAAAACGTGTTCAAGATAGAAATACTCAAGAAGAGCTTGAGCCAGATGAGCAATTTATGCGCTCAATTGAAGAGCAGATTGCTATCATTGGAACAGCTGCTGATGGATTCCGCCAAGAAGTTATTGCTTACCTTTGGAGTGTTACTAGACGTGGTGAGAAACTTACTTATGAAGCATACGAGCCACTTAAAGAAGCTATCGAGAAAAAACTTATGGCTTCGGTTCGTGAGTTATCAAGAATCATCACTACTAGCCGTACTCGTGACGAAGAACAAAATAAACGTCGCGAAAAAATGGTTGAGCAGATGGTTAGAAATGGATATCCACCAAGCTGTATCGATACCATAATTAAATACGCTGCTAATAATCTTTGGAAAGACTAAGTATTGAGTAACAATGTCTACAATCTTTAGACCCTATGTCCCCTCTTCGCAACGCTCTGATAGGAGCGCTCGTGACAGACAGCGACATAGGGCAAAGTTAAAAGATTCAATCCGAGATAATATCGCCGATATTATCGCAGAAGAATCAATTATTGGCCGCGATCAAGGAAAAATTATTAAGATCCCAATTAGATCGATTAAAGAATATCGATTTATTTATGGAGATAACTCCCCTGGCGTTTCTCAAGGAAACGGAGAACAAAAACCTGGAGACGTAGTACAACAGGGAGACCCGGATCAAAAAGGCCAAGGTCAAGGCAAAGGTGGTAACGAAGCTGGTGTTGATGCGATTGAAACCGATGTTACTCTTGAAGAACTAATTGATATTATGTTTGCAGATTTAGATCTTCCGGATCTAGAGCGCAAACAGTTAAAAAGCGTTGTAACAAAAGATGCTCGCAAACGAAAAGGACATCGTCACTCTGGAATTCGTCCAAGGCTTGATAAATTAATTACTGCAAAAAATAGAATCAAACGAAAACTTGCTGTTAAAGGTTCAAGAGGAATTGATTTTGATTCCGAGGAACAACGATTTCCATTTCATAAAGATGATTTTAGGTACTATCACATTGCCCCCACCGAGCGTGAACAGTCTAATGCTGTGGTATTCTGCATAATGGATACTTCAGGTTCGATGGGGACTGTAAAAAAATACCTAGCTAGAAGCTTTTACTTTTTGCTTTATCAATTCGTCAGACAAAAATATCAGCAAGTAGAAGTAGTTTTTATTGCCCACCATACAGAAGCAAAAGAAGTAAGCGAAGAGGATTTCTTCCATAAGGTTGAATCAGGTGGAACATATATTTCGTCAGGCTACAAGAAAGCTTTGGAGCTAATCGACGAAAGATATCACCCATCATTGTGGAATATTTACGCATTCCACTGCTCTGACGGTGATAATTTCTATTCAGATAATGATAGA
>JBILET010000253.1:0-3427 GCA_044351935.1 Bdellovibrionota bacterium | reverse complement strand
CATCTGTAGAGGTCTTGATGAATTTTTCGGGATCGATTTCTAAAACAGCACATGTTGCTTTTATTTCTTTAACAGAAATATTTGGTCGTTCTTCTAGCACGCGTTCCATCAACGATACTTTCATATCGGCAGGAAGAGCTTGAACAGCTTCAATCGCTGCTGATTTTGATCCGGTGATTGCGCCTTGAACTATCTCGGTTACAGCAACTGGGCCTTCTTTTAGTACAGCTTGTGGTCCCTGAAAAGGTTGAGTACTTAGTTTGCCTTCTGATACTAGTGCATCCAATAGAGCAGACTTATCGCCAAGACCTTTTACCCCTTCAAGACTTGCTGCGGGCTCTGGAGCCTGTTTTGTTTCCGCAATCGTATTTTTATCGATTTTTGGATCAAACATGTTACGTTTATAATTTAAGCATCCAACGTTCGATAATTTCACATAACGAATGAATTACAGTTATATGAATTTCTTGAATTCTCTCGGTTGCTGTCACCGCCTTAGGTACGGTAATTGATAAATCAGCAGCTTCTTTAATTTTCCCCCCACCTTTTCCGAGTAAGCCAATAGTGTAGCAGCCTTTGTTTGAAGCAGCTTTAATTGCTTCAAGAATATTATTTGAGTTTCCAGAAGTAGAGATCCCAATAAAAACATCCTTGCTCGAGCAGAATGTTTCGGCTTGTCGAGCAAATGCTGATTCAAATCCAACATCGTTAGACCAGCAGGTTAAAGTAGATGGATCCATAAAATGCATAGCTTTAATGCCAGGTCGGTCTCGTTTATAGCGCGCCACAAGCTCTTCAACAAAATGCATAGCATCGCAAGTTGAGCCGCCATTTCCGCATATATACAATGTCCCGCCATCTGAGATCATTTTTTTTATTCTATCCGCAGCAGAGCTGATTGATTTAATGAATTCAACATCCTCTAGAGCAGTTTTTTTACTGTTTATGGACTCCTCAAGGATACTTTTTACCGTGGAAATATTGTCTGTCATACAGACGATATTCTACTTTTTTTTAGGATTTGATGAAACTTGAGAAACTTTTGGTCACAAATAGCGATACTTAGCTATGTATGAAGATATCTCAACCAGAATTATCAGCCATAAATCCTTCAAATTTAACCTCTCAAAGTAAACAGCAATCTTTGGGCGGTAATCTAATTAAGTCATTTTCGGATGTATTATCTGATACCAAAATTCAATCAATTCTGCAGCGTGGATTAAGCGCAAAATCAATTAGCCCTGCGGATTTAATTCAAGCACAAGTGGCAATTGGAAGATATCAATTAAAAACAGAGCTAATTACAAAATGTGCTGAAGGTATCAATGCAACTTTAAGAAGAATTCAACAGGGGAGTTAATAGTTGTGAATAAAATCATGCCTTTAGCTCTAAGAAAAGAGCAAAATCACTCAAAACAAATAAGAGTAGAGCTGCAAGTAAATGGCAATAAAATAACATGCCTGACGTCAAAAGTTTCTGAATTAAAATTGGCACAAAAAAAATTTGCTGAAGTCTTGAGCAAGCCACACCCGCCGGTAGTGCTTAATAATGTAAATGAAGCTCTAAAAAATTTAAATCAGAATATGGTTGTTATAAAAAATGAAGTTCAAACCTTAAAAACCTTTCAATCGAAATTGAATAATCAAATGCTATTTTGTGACAGTAAAATTGAAAAACTGACATCGTGCTTAAAAGCAAAAAAGAATCAAGAAGATGACCATAGACAATCCGAAGAAATCGAGGAACTATCATTGTTATCAAGATTAAACACAGCAAATCAACCAACTAAGGATAATATTATATCACCACTATTTCTTAAGCCTGACTTGTCGGATGTTATAAATAAAAAATTGGCTTTGCCACTAAATAATATAGAAGCATCAATTAACGGGACTTTAAAGTTAAATGAATCGCAATCTGTTCAAGTCAATATTGATGCAACTAGCAATTTAAATTGCGAAGTTCTAATCACGGCAACAAAGGGAACAACAGAAGGCTTAATTAATTCCTCAAAAGATCAATTAAAAAAACAAATCCAGCAACATGGATTAACAGTATCAGACTTAGAAGTAGTGGGGGTATAAGCAGGTGTTGTCTGGCAACCAAATGCAAAGTTTAATTTTAGCCTCGTTGGTAATAGCAACGGTTCCAACTTTGCTTTGTGTGGCAACTTGTTATTTAAAGATTTCAATAGTGCTGGGTGTAATTAAAAGCGCATTAGGTACAAATTCTACGCCTGGAGTAATGATTACATCGGCTCTAAGTTTGCTTTTAACCATTTACGTTATGAAGCCTGTATTTACAGAATCTTACACAATTTACATTAATAGCAATCAAAAAAATTGGGATTTAATTAAAGATCAATCTGCTCGTGACACAGCTATAAAAATTATTAAACCTTTTTCTGACTTTTTTGAAAAACATAGCGGAGCATTAGAAAAGAAGTTTTTTGCTAATTTAAATACACACGGTGAGCCTGAAAAAAATCAAGTATCTTTATTTACTGTTCTGCCAGCATTCACATTAACCGAGCTTCGCGAAGCGTTCCAAATGAGTTGTTTTCTTTTGCTGCCGTTTCTTGTTGTGGATTTACTAGTCGCAACACTGCTAGGAGGGATGGGGCTTTATATGGTAAGCCCGATTTCTATAGCGCTTCCACTGAAATTATTACTATTTGTCGCAAGTGACTGTTGGTTAGTTTTATCAAAAGGTTTGATTTTATCTTATCAATAACAATCTATGGATCCAGTTCTTCGAGAAATTATCTTTGTAGTTATTGTCGGAATGCTTGCTCCTCTTAGTTTTATTTGTGCCACATCTGTGGTTTCGGCAATTATTCAATCCGTAACTCAAGTGCAAGAGCAATCAATATGCTTTTTAGTAAAATTATCTACATTAATTTTGGTTTTATATTTTGGTTCTACGTTGGTCGAGCAAAAAATGATCCAACTTGTCAGAAGCAGTATGCAAGCTTTAATTAATGTTCGGTAATAAACAATATGATAAAGCTGTTTATCGTATTATTTGGATTTTGGACAGTGCTCCCCGTAGGATCGTTTTTGTCCCTTACTAAAAGAATATGTGTTTGTTTGTCGTTAAGTATTTTTGCCCTAAACTTACACTCTAATATATTCCAATGGTGGGATAGACAATTTCACATAATACTAGCTGAATCAGCGCTACTTTTTACATTTGGTGCGCTTACAGCATTACCATTCTTAATAGTTCATCAATTAGTAGAATCAGTAATTGAATCTTTAGAGGTTATACGAGGAGTAAGTTTAAGTTCTGTTTTGTCACCTTTAACTGAGCAGCACGAAATTCCACTTGTTGTTTTAATATCATGTTCACTAGTTTCATTTTTATTCATTGGGAGTTCATTTTATTATGATGCTCTTTTGTTGCTATTTAAGTCTAGTAATCTAA
>JBILET010000252.1:0-3433 GCA_044351935.1 Bdellovibrionota bacterium | reverse complement strand
ATCTTGGGCCTCCAGATTTAATCTGCCCGTTGAACATCGGGCTTTGTTCTTTATTATCAGCAATAAGCTTATGAACTTCTTTATTGGTTTTAGTAACCCAACATGGAATTTGCTTTTGAGTAATAGCAGTTGTCATGAACGAAAAAGGATTTGCAGGCTCTTCTCCGTGCTGCTCAACTGTTTTTGAATAATCAATCGAAGATCTTTGAATTCGCGCTGGTGTTCCTGTTTTTAATCTGCCCAATTCAAAACCAAGTGTCTTTAAAGAGTCGCTTAAAGAATTAGAGGCAGAGTCCCCTACTCTTCCACCTTGAGTTTGATTTGTACCAGTGTGCATCAATCCGCGAAGAAAAGTCCCTGTCGTTAAGACAACGGTCTTACCTAAAAGTTGTGTTCCATCTTTTAAAGAAACACCTGAAACTTTTTTATCTTCTGAGGTAATAATTGCAGCAACTTCATTTTCAATGATTTGAATATTTGAAAATGATTGCACTAGCGAAAGCACTGCTTCTTTATAAAGTTTTCTATCTGCTTGTGCTCTTGAGGCTCGTACAGCTGGGCCCCGGCTATCGTTAAGAGTCCTAAATTGAATTCCACCTTTATCTATAGCGCGGCCCATTATCCCGCCAAGCGCGTCGACTTCTTTGACTAAGTGACTTTTCCCAAGGCCTCCGATAGCTGGATTACATGACATCTGGCCGATACCCTCGATTTTGAAAGTAACCAAAGCAACGGATGCTTTAAGCCTAGCAGAGGCCACAGCTGCTTCAACTCCAGCATGTCCGCCACCTATTACTATTACGTCAAAAGTCTTCATATACAAAGCAGCAGTGATGATACTAGAAAACTATGGCGCAACGCCAATCTGATAACGTCGTTTTACGAATTTGGACTTATGGGCTTGGTAATTAGAATGATCATTCTAGTAACTTATCTACTTAAAATAATTTAATAAAAGCCAATTTTTGACTGGTTTAAATAGATTAAAGGAACTTGTCTTGTAACTACCGAATCAAAACTTGCGATACTATTTAGGGTCTTTATTAGGATTTATTTTAATAATTTCAGGTACTTAAGTTTTAACTGCATGAATTATCGAAACAATTACGCCATTAAGCTTAATCCACAGCTTCAAAGCAGAAGCAGCGTGGATTTTAATCCTGGCAAAGCCATAATCGCTGCCTCTACTCTTATCGTTACTTCAACAATCACATTGGTAATTTGGCTTACAGCTACCTACCTTTTTTCGGATGAGTTATTTTCGGTTTCTAATCCTCTTAAAACCATAAACACTCTTGTTAATGAACTTGATCAGAAAGATTTCATTACACGACTTTCTAGAAACGAAAAGTATCTTCTAGCTAATAAGGTTCAATTTGTTTCGTCAGTTATTGGTAGAGCAAACCGAAAGGTTGACCATCAAGATCTAGCTTTATCTATAGTTTCGGAAAGTACACGAGCTCAGATTGATCCACTTTACATAGCAGCAATAATTAAATCTGAAAGTGCCTTTAAAGTCGGCGCAGTCTCTCATAAGGGTGCTCGAGGATTAATGCAGCTAATGCCAGAGACAGCAAGATTTACTCAGCAAAACTTAATGAAAGCTGAATCATCTTGGTTCCCCAATCGATCAAACCTTCACTCAGCAGACTACAATTTATCTTTAGGAATTACTTACATAAAACATCTTGAAGAAGAATTCGCGGGCAATCGTGAACTAGCATTAATCGCGTACAACTGGGGGCCAGGTAATTTAAAAAATGCTTTAAGAAATAAAACTAGAATTCCAGAAGAGACTAGAATTTACGCTCGCAAGATTTTACTAAATCACAAAAAGTGGAAAGACGAGCTGCGACTGGCTTCAAACCTGACTGCGGGTCCACGCCGCGGATAATGAATCTGCATATTCATTCCAAAGCCATCCATTATGAGCTTTGATCCACTCTAACTTTACTTTAGGTCTTTGCAATGAAAGAGCATAAAGCTCTTGAACTAGTTCTAAATTTGCAATTGGCCCAGTTTTTCTTTTCCATCCATTCTTAGCCCAACCACTTGCCCACAAGTTGATAGTTTGAACGCACAAATTACTATCCGTATAAACAGTCAGATCTGCGTTAGTAGGAAGCGATTTTAGGGCTTCGATTAAACCAGTAAGCTCCATTCTATTATTTGTGGTTTCTGGGCTATGTCCCCATTTTTGAGCGATGATTTCACCGTCTTCCACATGTACAAATCCCCATCCACCTGGTCCAGGATTGGGAATACTACTTCCGTCAGTAAACACGCCTGTCTGAGGCCCTGATGCTGGATATTTTTTAAGAACTTCTGCCGTCGTTAAACTTTCGTGTCCAGGAAAAATAGATTTTGCTTCCAATTAAAACTCCCAATTACAAGATTGACCTGCAGCAAGTTCGATTACATCGATATCAGCTTTACGACAACCGTTAGTAAACACTGAAGCGTCTTGAGTTAAAATAGGAAAAGTTGCGTAATGCACAGGTACAACTTTTTTAACTCCAAGATATTTTGCAGCTTCTACCGCATGCAAACTATCCATAGTAAATCTGTCTCCGATTGGTAAGAAAGCAACTTGAGGTTTGTAAGTGCTACCAATTAATTTTAAATCATCAAATAAAGCAGTATCACCGGAATGGAATAAACAATTTTTGCCAGACCGAAGAATCACCCCACAAGCTTCACCAGCATATAAAGTGCCTCGAGTAGCAGAGTCGTAAGAACTAGAGTGAAAAGCATTTGTTAAAGTTACTTCAATGCCACGATGATTAACTGTCCCACCTTTATTCATGGCAATTACGTATTCTTGAGGTATTCCTTCTTGAACAAGAATCATTGCCAACTCATATGCCGCAGCAACAAAACACTTTGTTAAATTATGTAACCTAATGACATCGCCAGCGTGATCCGCATGACCATGAGTAAGAACTATCAAATCTAATTTTGAAGGATTTTTGAATTCTGCCGGAGTAATAGGATTGTCTTGCAGCCAAGGATCAATTGCTACCACTTGAGAATCTGTTTCTACAAAAACAGCAGAGTGACCTAGGAATCGAAAACTTTTAAACATATGAATTATTTAATTACGATTGTTATAGACTATTTTTATATGGAGTCTATAATAATCCACTATGAATAACCATTTCAATTTTACTTCCGTCCCACTTGCTCCTGCTGATCCAATCCTAGGAGTTACTGAAAAATTCATGGCAGATACTCGCTCCGAAAAAGTAAATCTTGGAGTAGGCGTATATCAAAACGAACAAGGCAAAGCTGCTAAACTAACGGTAGTAAAAAAAGCTGAAAGCATGCTTTTGGAAACCGATCTAATCGCCTCTTATCTTCCCATCGATGGCGTTTTAGATTTTAGAAACAATGCTCAACAAATAATGTTCGGTGCAAATCATCCTGCTGTAGC
>JBILET010000251.1:0-3434 GCA_044351935.1 Bdellovibrionota bacterium | reverse complement strand
TTGATTAAGAAATCTCAAGATCAACAATCTACTTCTATCGCCTCTTCTGTTCTTGCAGGGGCCGATGGATTACTGTTCGAGCCTTTCTCGGTCGATCAGTTGATGGAAATTACTCGTATCGCATCAAAAGTTAAAAAAGAGCGCTCATCTGCTCGAGAAGAAGGAGCATTAAAATTCCTTTTAAGCGATGTAATAAATCAAATTGACCAAGTCGCTTACTTGAAAGCTTGTGAATATGAAACTGGCACAAGCATGAAAAAATTAAAAGAAATGTGCGGAGTTTTTGCAAGCCTTTCACCTGAATCCAAAGAGATTTACAACCGGATTGTAATCGAAGCGTTCGAGAATGCCCATATTCCAAAGATGGTATTCCAGCGCAAAAAATACACAGGCGCCTCATCAAGAGTTCAGAAAAGAATGGAAAAGAAAACTCTTGGGGCTCTTGGCATCACACCCGAAGGTGAGACAAAATAGAAGGCATAAATGCCAACTATTGAAGTTACCTGTAAAATACCTCAAAACCACCCTCTATTAGAAACACCATGGGCTATAGACGATCTACTTATCCAAATTGTAGAGGCCGGTGCTTTGGGTACAACTCAAACATTAATAGATCAGTTTGAAGTTTACATAGATTCTGATGATATAAATTTTGCTTTAAATCTTGTTAGTAGTGTTATTAATGATCCTCTTATAAAAACAAGTGGCAAAGTCATAAAAGAGCAAAACTGGACACAGTCATCAAGTGAACTACTTGAACAACTTAAATCTGGAAATTTAACAATTATCCCCGTTGCACAAAGCAGCGACACAAAAAACTACTCTGCTAATCCAAATCAAATATTCATTATCCCTGGAATGGGTTTTGGTACAGGACATCATGCAACCACTAAAACTGTTATAGAGTATCTACAAGATAACCGAATTGATGAATCTTTAAAGAATTTTGGCAAAATTAAAGCTGCTGATTTTGGCACTGGCTCTGGGTTGTTAGCGATAGTTATAGCTAAATTGATTACGAACTTAGATGATAAAATATATGCCTTTGATAATGACCCAGCTGCTATTGAAAACGCCAAGGAAAACGCTTTTATTAATCAAGTTGACTCAAAAATTACTTTTGAAGTTAATGATAATTTAAAAGGCAAATTTAATTTAGTTACTGCAAATATATACGCCGAAGTTTTATGTGAGTGTTACCAGCAGTTTTTAAACTCGGTTATACCTGGTGGAATCCTAATACTATCTGGCATAATGGAACAAAAGGTGGATTTAATTCAAAACTGCTTTGTGACAACAGATTGGCAGTGGATTGACTCTAAAATATTAGATAAGTGGGCGACTATTATTTTAAAAAGAAGATAAACAAAACATGAAGGCAATATTTTTTGAAAAGCACGGAGAAATCGAAAACTTAAAATATGCTGATCTTCCTGATATCAAACCTCAACCAGGTGAAGCCTTAGTAAAAGTACGTGCAGTTGCTTTAAACCACTTAGATATTTGGGTTAGACGCGGTTGGAAAGGCCTAAATCTAAAAATGCCTCATATTACAGGTTGTGACATAAGTGGCGAAGTAGTGTCACTAAATGGTGTAGGAGAATTCAAAGCTGGTGTAAAAGTAATCGTTTCACCCGGAGTCAACACAATCGAAGATGAATGGGTACGCCGCGGCGAAGATAGTGTAAGTCCCGGCTATAAAATTATCGGAGAAAACTTACCAGGTGGTTTAGCTGAATATGTCACAGTTCCTATTCGCAATCTTTTTACAATGCCAGAAAATCTTTCATACGAAGAAGCAGCTGCGCCAATATTAGTTGGAACAACTGTCTGGAGGATGCTGCTAAAAAGAGCAGCTCTTCAACCCGGTGAAACAGTTTTAGTTGTTGGCTCGGGTGGTGGCGTTAATTCTTTAACAATTGCATTAGCTAAAGCTTTTGGAGCAACTGTATTTGCATTAGCAGGTGGTGAAAAAAAATGTAAACTAGCTGCCGAGCTTGGTGCTGATGAAGTAATAGACTATAAAAAAGTATCTGCATGGCCTACTCAAGTTCTTAAATCTACTAAGGGACGTGGCGTAGACATAGTAGTAGACAATGTAGGCGAGAGTACTTTTGCAAAAAGCTTACAAGCAACTCGCCGTGGCGGAAGAATTGTTACGGTTGGAAATACTTCTGGATACAACGTAGCGTTTGACAACAGAATGCTATTTGCAAAACAGATATCATTAATCGGATCAACAATGGGAAGCCGCCAGGACTTTATCGACGCAATGGAATTTATTCATTCTAAACAGATAAAAATTCCAATTGATAGAATTGAAAAACTATCAAAAGGAATCGAGATGATTCGGTATCTTGAAGAAGGTAAACAATTTGGGAAAATTGTTCTTCGACCGAACTAGTTATTATTTGCCAATATCACGCCTTAAGTGACGACCCCTAAATTGAATCAAATCAGCGGCTCTGTAAGCGTTAGATTTTGCCTCTTCTAAAGTAGGAGCTATTGCAGAGACAGTAAGCACCCTGCCGCCGTTACTTACAAGTTTATCATCTTTCATAGAAGTTCCGGCATGAAACACTGTAACACCAGTGATATTTTCGGCTAGGGCTATACCTGTAATTTCGTCACCTTTTTTAGGAGTATCAGGATATCCTTCGGCAGCTAAAACAATCGAGACTGCTACTTGATTGCTCCACTGTAAGTCCGGGAGAGAACTTAGAACTTTATTTTCATCAACTGATTTTTGAGCAAGAATTAAAAGTGCAGTGGCCAAATCCCCATCACATGCACGCATGATAGATTGAGTCTCGGGATCTCCTAGACGAGTATTAAACTCTAAAACTTTTATCTGCCCATTTGGATTTTTCATTAACCCTGCATATAAGAACCCACTAAATGGGGTTCCACGATTTTTCATTTGAGCAATTGTTGGAACCATCACTTCATACAAAGCAAACTCTTCGTCTTCCTCGGTGCATCGAGGTGTAGGACATACAGATCCCATTCCACCAGTATTTGGTCCCTTATCATTATCAAAAACTCTTTTGTAATCATGGGAAGTTGCCATCGGTAGAATATTTTCTCCGTCGGTTGCAACCATGTAAGATATTTCAATTCCTTCTAAAAATTCTTCACAAACAACTTTTGCGTTAGAATGTTTTGAGTAAAGTGAATCAATAGCAGATTTTGCTTCGTCTTCTGTATGACAAACAAAAACTCCTTTTCCGCCAGCAAGACCGTCGTCTTTAAATACTATTGGGGCCCCTACTTCTTTTAAGTAACTAATCGCTTGGTCTTTGGAATTTACAACTGTATATCTACCAGTTGGTACCCCTGCTTCATTCATTACTTGTTTTGCAAAAGCTTTAGAGCTTTCTAACTCGGATGCAGCTTTAGAAGCGCCAAATATTCTAAGATTTTCGGCTCTAAAG
>JBILET010000249.1:0-3444 GCA_044351935.1 Bdellovibrionota bacterium | reverse complement strand
AGAAGTTTAACTACAGGAATTGTTTCTAGTTTAGATAGGTCCGTAAAAAGTCCAACAGGAACAGTAATGCGTGGTTTAATTCAAACCGATGCTGCCATTAATCCAGGAAATTCTGGTGGACCCTTGCTTGATTCTGATGGAAGAGTAATTGGAATCAACACTGCAATTTTAAGTCAATCAGGAGATTCGGCAGGGATTGGTTTTGCTGTACCTATTAACCAAATAAGACGAGTCCTTCCTGAATTAATTCAAACAGGAAAAGTTCTAAGGCCAAAACTTGGTTGGATGTTGGTGGATACTAATCAAGGCCCTATGATTAGAAGAATAATCACTGGTGGCCCTGCAGATCTAGCTGGATTACAACCAATAGAAAGACGAGTTGAACAAGCTTTTGTTCGTGGTTTTGTTCGTGATTTCGATAGAGCAGATTTAATTATTAAAATTAATGGCCAAAATGTATCAACGGCAGATCAAGTAGACGAAGCTGTTCAAGCTAGTGAAGGGAAAGAATTAGTTGTTACTGTTCGAAGAGGTGGTATTAAGGGAGAACAGCGGGATATTACAGTTAAGCCTATTTTTAGATAAATATTATCGGGTAAGTTAAATTGGCTATAAAAATTCTTCCCGAACAAGTAATAAACCAAATTGCGGCTGGTGAAGTAGTCGAGCGTCCCGCTTCGGTTGTAAAGGAGTTAGTTGATAATGCTCTTGATAGTGGAACTAAAAGAGTTGCTGTATCGATTTCTTCTGGTGGACTATCGTTAATACAAGTTACAGATCACGGAAGTGGCATGAACAGGGATGATGCTCTGTTAGCTTTTGAAAGGCATGCAACAAGCAAGATAACCACACTCTCAGATTTGGATACAATTTGCACTAATGGATTTAGAGGAGAAGCACTTTCTAGTATTTCTTCGGTTGCATCAGTTAGTCTTAAAACTAAGCGTAAAGATGATCAGACTGGCACCATGGTCGAAATACGCGGTGGAAAAATGTTAAATGTAACTCCTGTTGCAGCTACCGATGGCACATCAATAGAAGTAAAAAATCTTTTCTTTAACGTCCCAGCTCGTAAAAAGTTTTTAAAAAGCGAAAGAGTCGAAGAAGCAAAAATTATCGAACTAATTTGTGCTTATGCTTTAGCTTATTGGGATATTGATTTCGAACTTCAAAGTAACCAAAAAATAATTTTATCGCTACCATCAAACAGTGATCAAATATCTAGATGTAAAAGGGTTATTAAAGGTAATACGATAGAAGTTGGATATAACTTTGATGAAGTAAAAGTTTCGGGACTACTTGGGCATCCAGGCAGTGCTACTGCTCAGGGAAGTTCATTAACAATATTGGTAAATAAGCGATTTGTTCACGATAAATTTATTTTACGTGCAGTTAAGGAAGGTTTCTCGTCAACGCTAAAAGACCGAGAATTCCCTGTTGGTGTTGTTGAAGTAACTCTTCCAGGACATTTGGTAGATGTAAACGTTCATCCGCAAAAAAGCGAAGTTCGCTTTAGTAATCCACAGAAAATATTTGCAGCTGTTAAAACAGCGGTAGAGGAATCAGTTAGGCACTTTAGATCAGCTCAGCCAGCAATAGCCAACTTTGAAACTAATACGTACAGAACTAATTCGCAATCTTGGATGTCCCTACAGCCATCTGCAGATTATTCAGCTTCGCCTGCTATTGCGAATACTAGAACTGACTTGTATCAAACCTTATCTAGCTCTGCTCCAGTTGCTAGTTTTGAACCAAAAAAATTAATTGATGGAGCTTCGGAGCAGTATAAATTTTTAGGTCAGATATTTAAGTGTTATTTATTTTTTGAAGGTGAAAACAAACTTCTAGCCGTTGATATGCACGCTGCTCACGAACGTGTTCAATATAACAGAATAATGAAGTCTTATCGTGAGAACCAAAGACATTCACAAGCGCTTCTTATTCCATCACAAATTAAATTAACAGATATCGAACTAGCAACATTAAGCGAAATATCACATTCACTTGAAGAGTTTGGATTCGAAATTAAACTAGGCAATGACTATGTAGAAGTCATTGCTGTCCCAGTTGCGCTACAAAGAGTATCTACGGAACGATTAATTAAAGAGCTAGTTCAACTAGATGATGGGAGTGCATCCACGTTTGCAATTGAAGAAACGCTAGCCTACAGGTGTGCGCGTATCGCGTGTCATGCAAGTTTTAGGGGCGGGGATGTAATTAGTCGCGAAGACAGTTATGCTTTATTAGAGCAAGTTCTATCTTCTGACTTCGGAGCAGCTTGTCCCCATGGAAGACCTTGCCTAGTTGAGTTCAAAAAAGAGCAAATCGAAACTTGGTTTGGACGCGATAAATAGGAAGATTATTTTGTGATTCTTTCTGTATTTGGCCCAACAGCTTCTGGTAAATCTGCATTAGGATTAAAGCTTGCAAAAGATTTGAATGCTGAAATTATTAACTGTGATTCAGTGCAATTATATAAAGGTTTTGTAATAGGGGCTGCCCAACCATCGTTGCAAGATAAATTACAAGTTAACCATCATTTATTTGAAGAAATAACTCCTACAGATACTATGAGTGTAGGTAAGTATTCAAAGTTAGCAAATGGATATATAGAAAAAATACAATCCGACCAAAAGCTACCTTTGATAGTTGGCGGAACGTCTCTTTACTTAATTGGTCTTTTATATGGACTTGCTGATTTAGAGCAAGATGACTCTATAAGACAACAATTAGAATCTATCCCAAACGAGCAACTTTATAAGGAACTTCAGAATCTGGATCCCCAGGCCGCTAGTAAAATTCACAATAATGACAGACAAAGATTACTTCGTGCTGTCGAAGTTGGAAGACTTGGAAATAAAATTTCACAAAGCCACGCTGATCATAAACAACAGCAGCTTATTCACGATTGTTTGATAATTGTTCCTGTATGGGATCGTAAAACTTTATACGATCGTATAGATCAACGAACAAAAATTATGTTTGATCAGGGATTAATTGATGAAGCTAATCAACTTGCTAAACTTTACCCAGGAAGTGAGCCACTTGGTAGTATCGGTTATAAAGAAGTGTTAGAGCATGACCAAAATGATACAAACTTTTTAATTGAACAAGTGGCGCAAAATACAAGACGTTTTGCAAAAAGACAACTTACATGGTTAAGAAACGAGCCTCAAAAACGTAACTGGAACATTCGCCCAGATGCTTCTTTAAATGATCCAGTATTGTCACTAGTTGGTGATTTAACCAGTTTTGCAAAGCCTAAGAATATTAAACACATTGAGTGTCTGGATTGGGACTATTCTAAGTTAGTTCACGAAATTGCTTTATTTTTGCACAATAAGCCCCCTAAAGGGGTATTTATCTGGTTTGTGACAGCTCAAAAGGTTGTGTAAACTAGACCCCCTTACTGGAAAAAATATTATGAGTACAATCACCCACCCA
>JBILET010000248.1:0-3446 GCA_044351935.1 Bdellovibrionota bacterium | reverse complement strand
GATTTACCGATAAATACTATTTCTGATTGGTTTGACTTGAAAGCAGAAATCCTTGGTAGTCTTCCCATAGGTCCGGGAGCAATACAAACTGATTTATTATCTGAAGTTGCATGTATTAATTGCTCAAAACTTCCTCCGTCACTTAAAGCGCAAATTGGCTTAATTCATACTGAACGTATGAAAAAATATGATAGTGAAGGCTTGGGGTTTAGCTCAACATGGGGACCAGAAAATTCAATCGACTTTTTAGAAAAGAAATTTACAACAACAATTGTGGCGATTGATACATCAAATAATGAGTGGAAAGTTCAAGGATATATGATTTTACTTGAAAATCCACCACCTGAAGTTTTGTCTGATAAAGTATGGGAAGCCCTTTCTAATTTAGATGAGTCTTTAAAGGTTGATTTAAGTCGGAGTACGACAAATATTGATCAAAAAGATCCGTTACGTGAAAATTTCGGATCGATTCTAGCCGATGGCTTTTATTGGCTTCAAGCAGTGGCTGTATCAAAAGATTTTGCCGCAGATTATTTTCAAAGAACCAATTCCTCTCTGTATAAAAAAATGATCTCTGGCTTAAATGCTTATTGTGCCTATCATCAAAATCAATCTATTCTTGTCGGGCACTGCCCAGTAGGACTAGATGGAAATACCGCTGCTACGAAACATGCAGAAGTTGGCTGTTATTATGATGGTACGATCATTCATAGAGACACTGATTTATCTGTGATGGATACATTTAAACCCAAAGAGGAACGTGGTTTGGCTATTTTTTGGACAGTGATTGGTAATAATTAGATGTAAAGTCCAAGAATGTTGGACTTTCTTTTGTTAAGCTTGTGATTTTATTATGTCTATAACAGCAATTACCTAATAAGAATACATTTCCCTATGCAACGCCAACAGTTACTTAAATATCTTTTTGAGCTTTTTTTAGATCTGCCAAGAATTAACAGATTTATCGACGGTAGTGACTCTTATGGGTTATCGACTTTTGAAATTGGATTACTTTTAGAAATTTCAGCAACACCGAATTTATCTGTAAAAGATTTCCATAAATTTTACTCGCACGACCGAACGCTTTTAGATAGAAGCGTGCTTGAATTAGCAAAGCAAAAGTTCATCAAATTTACTCAATCTAGTATTGATAAACGAGAACGCCTGATTACAATTACCCCTTATGGCGTTAGTGCTATCAGAAAATTAGATGACTTATTTAATGGTATAATCAGTCGATTTAAGCAATACGGAAGCGACAAACAATTAAATCGAGTTGTAGATTTTTTCAAACTCATTGCTGACAACTTGGATCAAAAACAAAGGCCTCCCAGAAAAGGTGAACACTTATACAGGTCTCAACAGAGACGAATAACTCGTGCTTTGAAATTGCATGATAGAAAGTGGTTTGGTGGTCATTTGAACTCTCAGTCAATTCAAATTTTAGCATTATTAAACCTTGAAGTTGATGAACAAACTCCGACTGAGCTTGGAGAAACATTTAATATTCCGACTCCACTTTTGCAACTGACTCTAAGAGTTCTCTATGAAAAAGGACTTATTTCACTCACTGTTCATGCCAATGATAAAAGAAAAAAAGTTGTTTCTATCACTAGTAGAGGCAAACAAGTCTTTTCTGATACTGAACGAAACGCTTTTAATTTATTATCAACTGCAACTAGTAAACTCAGTGATAAGCAACTTAAGGATTATATCTTAGATTTTAATTTCTTCTTACGAGGATATCACCAGCTGTATGAATTAAAACTTAAAATCCTCCCTGCCTCAGAGAAAATTTCCTTTAAGAAGTGGGCTCTAAAATTACTTGTTGCCAATAATAGAGAGCAAGATCTTCCCACTCGTTTTCTATCCGATTTTGATACCATTGCTATGTTTTATATAAAAGATAAGCCTGTCGGTTTTGCGCAATTTGAGGTTATTCGTTTGGCCAATTCAAAGGCAAATGAAAAATATAATAAAGAGGTTCATATTTCACTTAATTTTATCGACAGAAAATATCTATCGTACTCTAAAGAACTACATGCTTTGCTGAAATGGAAAATCAGCAAATTATATAGCAAATCTTTAATTATTTTTAGTTCAAAATAAGTCCATCACAAAGGATCTAGCATTCATAATGAATACTAGATCCTTTTATTAGTATCTACTAATTCTGTAGACCCGCAGTGCATACTGCTATTTGGTAAAATGCATTATTGAGAGCGTCTAAAGCATTTCTGGAGTTCTCTAATGCATCTTCTTCGGTTCCACCATTTAATCCGCGACCGATTAATGTATCATTGATACCTAAAAA
This sequence comes from Bdellovibrionota bacterium, assembly GCA_044351935.1. Taxonomy (GTDB): domain Bacteria; phylum Bdellovibrionota_C; class UBA2361; order UBA2361; family JBIKWN01; genus JBIKWN01. Next base: position 1,132 of record JBILET010000248.1, on the reverse strand, counting down.
TATCGGGTCGACAAACGTGTGAATAAAATTACGAGTTTGAGAACGTACAGGACTCTTGTAATTCCTTCCAGCAATTTCTACTTCTTCTTTCAAAAATTGGTAGTCTGCATTATTTCTAATTCTTGTAGAAGTTGGTAAATAATTATTGGCTCCATTTTCTGCAAGAAAAGCCATATCAGTTAGTAACCTATATAATTGATTAATTTTGTTTTTGACAACACGTTTATCTCTTGAATCAAACCCTCCCGCGCATTGACCATCATTTGCAGAACCTGAAATTGGAAACGGAATCCACGAAGTTCTAAAGCAATTTCCAGAAAGGTACAACGCATAATTAATGGCGTCTAAAGCATTTCTGGAATTTGCTTGAGAGATAACGTTAGTGTCTCCATTAACTGTCGTCTGACTAATCCCTAGATATTCCGGCGATATAATTTCTGCAACAAAGAGGTTACTTAACTCATATAAAAAGAATCGTTTTCTTTGACCAAAATTTCTGAGCCGTTTTTTAATATTTTGATATTGTTTATCAAATTTCTTTATGTCATTTGAGGATAAACTAGATGAATTAGCAGTAGTCTCTGCAATTTGTGCCATTTCATTCAGAAGATACTCTACTTGAGGATACAACTTCAGAATTTCAGCACGATCGCTTCTTTCGTATCCTGAGCCGCATATTTGAGCTTTAGATTGACACGTAAACATAAGTACAAAACACAAGCTTAAAGTAAAGTTAATTATTCGTCCCATATTATTCCTTTAATAAAACTCTCATTTAAAGCGGAATAATAGCATTTTTTTATCCCTAGATATATAGCAAATCTAATTACTGTATATATATGCAATTATTCACGATATTTAATGAGTAAATATTTGACTAAGAAGGAAATAAAAGCATAATTATAATAGGAATCTGAAAGGTAAATTTATGAGAATTGATGTAAATATAGATAATAAACCAGGCGATTGGGATGCAGCGTTGAAATTTCCTAAACCAAAAACCATTAAAAAAGTATTATTAGAATTTGGAAATAGATTATTAAAAGGTATTAATAATAAGATTAAAAAAGGTAACTTTTGTATAACCAAAAATCCTACGCAATATGGTAAAGCATTAGCAAGATGGAGTTTG
>JBILET010000247.1:0-3448 GCA_044351935.1 Bdellovibrionota bacterium | reverse complement strand
TTTTCTAATTTTGAACAACGTGGCGAAATTTTTATTAAGTTAATCAAAGAGCGATAATAATTTGTTGTATTTTTATGAATTCTAGAATTGAACAGTTCGAATTAACATTAGAGCAAAAAAAAGATGACCCATTTATCTGGTATGCTCTTGGCGTTGAATATAAAAATGAACAGAACTTTGATAAGTCTCAGCATTATTTTGAGCAATGTATGAAGAGGTTCCCTGAATATGTTCCAACTTATTTGCAGTATGGGATGTTATTGGCAGATTCGGATATGTATGAAAATGCAAAAGCTGTGCTAGATGTCGGTATACAGAAAGCAAAAAAAGCTGGAAACGCTCATGCAGCATCCGAGATGGAAGGTGTTTTAAGCACTTTGGCCTAAATTTTGGCTTTAAAATCCCCAGTGTTCAAAATAAATGGACACAATTAAACTGTGTCTTATGGCCAAAGAAGTATTAAGTGATCCTTTGTTTACATATGGAGTCCTTAAAGACACCAGTAAACAGAAATCTCATCCAATATTAGCATACGAACCAATTATTATTTCGTTAGCATTATTGTTGCTCTCGTTTAGTCTAATCATGGTCTATTCAACTACGGGTGTAGTTGCTCAAGAGAAATTTGCAGATCCGTATTTTTACGTTAAACGACAAGCTATCTCTGGTCTAATTGGTGTTTGCTTAATGTTTGCAGCTAGTCGGATCCCCCTCGATTTAGTGCGAAAAATTTCACCTTTTCTCTTTTGGGTAGCGGCAGGATTACTCCTTGCTACATATATACCAGGAATTGGTGACCGAGCAGGTGGTGCGCAGCGGTGGTTAAATCTAGGCCTTTTTCGATTTCAACCTGGGGAATTCGTAAAGCTATTATTTATCGTATTTATTGCCGGCTTACTTGCTAGAGACGAAAAAAGATTGCGTGAGTTTTTTACAGGTATCATTAAACCGTTTTTATTTGTTGGCGTAATTTGTGCTTTGTTTCTTAAACAACCTGACTTTGGTAGTTCTGCAATCATATGTTTGGTTACTCTTGGTTTAATTGGAGCAAGTGGAGCAAGAATTAGATATCTATTGTGTTTAGGAGCTGGTTTAGCTGTTATCGGTGCTACTCTTGTATTGATTTCTCCTTACAGAATGAAGCGTGTAACCAGCTTTATGCAACCTTGGGCTGACCCTGCAGGTAGCGGGTATCAACTTATTCAAAGTCTAATAGCACTTGGTTCTGGTGATCTTACAGGCGTTGGACTGGGAGCGTCTCAGCAAAAATTATTTTTCCTTCCAGCTGCGCACACTGACTTTATTTTTGCAGTAATTGGGGAAGAGCTTGGACTAATTGGCTGTATGTTATTGCTGTCTGTCTTTATCATGTTTTTTGCCAGAGGAATCGTGCTTGCTGGTCGTGTTGCAGATGATACTTTTGCATTCTGTTTAACATTAGGGATGACTCTTTTAATAGTTGTGCCAGCTATGTTGAATGCGGGAGTAGTCACTGGCGTCTTACCAACAAAAGGAATGGTGTTGCCACTTGTTGGTTACGGAGGCTCTAGTGTTATGGCTTGTCTTGCAGGTATTGGATTAATACTTTCTGTAGTTCGGTGGAACGCAGCACGAAAATGAAAACAATATTTATTGCGGCAAGTGGAAGTGGGGGACATCTGTTCCCTGCTGTTTATGTTGCAGATGCCCTAAGAAAAATTGATCCATCACTTATTCTTGTAGGAATTGGCTCTGGTAGACCTTTAGAGAAAAAAATTTTCTCTGATTGGAACTTGCCTTATGAAATAATTGAAACTGTTGGAATTAAGAATCGTGGAGTGTCTGGATTTTGCGAATTTTTATTTTCAATTCCTCAAGCAATATATCAAACAGCAAAGTTATTTTATAAATATAAGCCCAGTGCAGTAATTGGCATGGGCGGGTATGCTACTGTTTTTCCTGTTATTTACGCATGGGCTGCTGGTATATCTACTTGGATTCATGAGGCCGAATTAAAACCTGGGCTTGCAAATTTTATTCTTTGTTTTTTTTCTCAAACTGTTTCGGTTGCTTTTGAGCAAGCCAAACTTCCAACAAAATCAAATCGAGTATTTACTGGACATCCAGTACGGCAGGGGCTTGCTGAGGTTGTTAAAAATAAAGTTAATAACGAACCAGTGAAAAATTTACTTATACTTGGCGGATCACAAGGAGCTGCTGGATTAGATCAAGCTCTTCCTCATTTAAGCAAGCTTTTTCTGGCGAATAAAATAAACATCAGACATCAGTGTCGAAAGAATTATTCAGAAAGTGTTACCAAAGCATATAAAGAACAGGGAGTTGACGCAGAGGTAGTCGAATTTATTGATGACATGCCATCAGCATACAATTGGGCCGATATGGTAATCGCAAGATCGGGTGCAGGTTCTATTATGGAAATAGGAGTAGTTAATATACCAGCAGTATTAGTGCCGTTTCCGTTTGCACAAGCCGATCATCAAACGCACAATGCAAACATATTAGTTGAACAAGGTAAGGCTCTTTTGGTGTCAGAAAAATCTGCAAATTTTATATCCGAACTCATTTCTGCTGTAAGCGCTCTTTTGGATAAATCTAACTACAATAACATGCTAAACAAACCGTTGCTTAACAGAACAATTAACGCAGCTGAGCAGATAGCCAAAGGGGTATTGGCTAAAATATAGCTTTTAGACTGCAATAAAATGCAGTTTTTTAAAAACCTTTGCTTGATTCTGTATAAGTGAAAGTGCGACAATCTTTCACTATGAATAATATAAATACAAATCTAACCTTCAAAGGAAACCCTATGCCAGTTGATGGAGCTGCTTTGACTGTAGGCAGCAAGCTTCCATCTTTTTCACTAGTAGCAAATGATATGTCATTAGTTACTAATTCAAATTTTGTAGGAAAAGTTTTAGTTGTATCGCTTGTACCAAGTCTTGATACTCCAGTGTGTTCAATCGAGACAAAAAGATTTAATGCCGATGCAGGTGAGTTTAAGGATAAAGCTGCAGTATTAACAGTAAGTGCGGATTTACCGTTTGCACAAGCAAGATGGTGTGGCGCTGAAGGAGCTAAAAACTTAACCACTGCTAGTTGTTATAAAGATACTAAAACGTTTGGTAGTGCTTTTGGAGCTTTTATTCCTGCGATGTCGTTACTTGCAAGATCAGTTTTTGTAGTTGATGCATCTGGAACAATTCAGCATGTTGAATATGTAAAAGAACTAGCAGAAGAACCAAACTACGATGCAGTAAATAAAAAAGTTCGCGAATTACTTTAAATTTTATAATCAATATTAATTCAAGGATAAAAGCTATGAATAACAATTTAATTTCAAAAACTCTTTTCTTGGCTTCTTTCGCAATTGTTGCTGGGTCTAATGCAATCGCAGAGGATCTGAATGTAATTTTCAATAAAGTTAATCAATATGTTACTGAACAAAACT
>JBILET010000246.1:0-3451 GCA_044351935.1 Bdellovibrionota bacterium | reverse complement strand
GTTGTAGCGCGTAACTATGAAGCTTTTATGAGTCGTGCTTCTAAGGTTAAAGGCGGCTTAGGTGGTATGTTAACTGGTCAAAAATCAAGGATTCTTAGACGATGACACGATTAGTATTCTTAGGCCCTCCTGGGGCAGGTAAAGGCACTCAGAGCGAAAGAGTTGTATCTGAGTATAACATATCTCATATCGCTACTGGTGATATTCTTAGGGCAGCTAAGGCTGCTGGGACTCCTCTTGGGCTTGAAGCTGCTAGCTTTATGAACCGCGGAGACTTAGTGCCTGATAATGTTGTAATTGGTTTAATTCAAGAGCGGCTACAGCAGCCTGATTGTAAGGATGGTTTTTTACTTGATGGATTTCCGAGGACAGTTCCTCAGGCGGAAGCTCTTGATGATATGTTAGATGGTTTAAAGATGCCACTTGATGTCGTTTTAAATCTTGAAGTCCCCGAAAGTTATTTACTTGATCGTCTTGTTAAACGTGGTCAGGGAAGAGCAGACGATACTCCAGAAATCATCGCTGAACGTTTAAAAACTTATCACTCCAAGACAGCACCGGTGGTTGGATTTTATGAGTCAAAAGGTTGTTTGGCCAAAATTGATGGAACTGGTGCAGTTGAGGAAGTATTTGGTAGGGTAAAAGCAGCAATAGAGTCCTCCGTAGGGCTTGTTAAGGCCTAAAATACATTCATCTTACCAGGCTGAATTTATCGCATACGCATACCGTCTATTACGTGTTCTGTAATGGTGGTATTGTTTTTAAAGTTCAATATCGCTAACTAAATAAATGAGGATATATGCTATCAAAAAAAATGACAGGCCTTCTTAATAAGCAAGTTGAAATAGAAGGAAATGCTTCGCAAGTATATTTAGCTATGGCTTCGTGGGTCGAAGTTCAAGGTTATGAAGGCGTAGCAAGTTTTCTTTATCACCACGCCGAAGAAGAGCGCGAGCATATGTTAAAACTTTTTCGTTTTATAAACGAGCGCGGTGGTTACGCAGTTGTGCCGACTATCAAAACTCCTCAAACATCATTTAAGTCATTAGGAGATATTTTTGAAGATTTATTAAAGCACGAAACAAAAGTTTCGGCCGAAATAAATAAGCTTATTGATGCTTGTCTTGCAGAAAAAGATTATGCAACACATCACTTTTTACAGTGGTATGTCGAAGAGCAGATCGAAGAAGAGCGACTTGCTCGCACAGTTTTAGATAAATTTAAACTAATCGGCACTGATAAAGGCGGTTTGTACATGTTAGATCGCGAGCTTCAAGCGCTTAGCCAAGAAACTACTAAAAAATAAATAATGCGTTCAATTATTTTCTTGTTTGTCTTTGCGACTGCATGGATAAATTTTGGACTTTGTCAGGATATGAGTACTCCTAAAAAATATCACAAACCAACTTTAGAACAGTTAGCCACTAAGCTTACGCCTGAACAAATTAGTATTACACAACAGTGTAATACCGAGCCTCCGTTTCAGAATAAATATTGGAATCACAAAGAAGCAGGAATTTATGTCGATATAGTTACAGGTGAGCCACTATTTAGCTCTCTTGATAAGTATGACTCGGGTAGCGGATGGCCAAGTTTTACTCGACCAATTAGTGGAACAAACCTTAAGGAACTAAAAGATACGTCTCACGGAATGATTCGAACGGAAGTTAAATCCCACAGTGGGGATTCGCATCTTGGGCACGTTTTTCCAGATGGTCCGTCAGAAAAACAGGGTGGAACTGGGTTACGTTATTGTATCAATTCTGCTTCGCTAGATTTTATTCCGGTTGAAAAGTTAGAAGAACGCGGATATGGGGAATATTTACCTTTATTTAAAAAATCAGAATCTAATACAGTTTATCTAGCTGGCGGATGTTTTTGGGGGATGCAAGATCTATTGCGCAATCTCAACGGCGTAATTAAAACCGAAGTAGGATATACGGGGGGAAAAATCCCAAACCCAATTTATGAAAGAGTATCAACTGGTACTACTGGTCATGCTGAGAGTGTAAAAATAACTTTTGATCCTACAAAAACTTCGTATGCAGATATTTTAAGATTCTTTTTTAAAATTCATGATCCAACGACTGTTAATCAACAAGGGAATGATAGGGGGACACAGTATCGTTCTGCCATTTTTTATACGGATGATTCGCAAAAACAAATTGCTCAAGAAATAATCGAAGAAACAGAAAAATCTGGAAAGTGGCGCAGTAAAATTGTGACGCAATTAGAGCCATTTACTCAGTGGTACACAGCAGAAGGTTACCATCAAGACTATCTTCAAAAAAATCCGGGTGGTTATACCTGCCATTTCATAAGGGAGTAAACTTCTATCTAGCAGCTACTGCGCATCCACCTCTGCGTACCTCTGTGTGCTCTGCGGTAAAAACCCCTCTAAGCTACCACTGTCTCATAAAAATTCTTCATACGAAGCATACAAGGTAAAAAATCACAGTTGTTACAACAGCAACTTGCAGAGTAAATTATAGTACTAAAAATTAGTTATCCGAGATTGATATGAACCAGATAAAACCGGGCGCTAGAGGCAATTTAGTAATCGTTACAGGTAAGCCCGATCCAGATTTGTGTGGTGTAAAAGATTTCGAAAGCCAAGGGTTTGAGGTAAGTGTTATTTCGCAACCTGCAAAAGCTTTAACATTAGCAGAGCTCAAACCTACTAATTGGAGGCCAGCTCTATTTATAATTGATACATCATTGCCACAAGCAAGTGGCTTTGATCTAGTTCGCAGATTAAAAGAAAAATGGGAAATTCATAAAATCCCATTTATTATGATGTCTGAATATGCTTCTCCCGAAGATTTAGCAGAATCCACAGAGTGTGGCGCAATTAGTTTAATGAAAAAACCTTTAACTTGGGCTGGGTTATCAGACGTTATAGAGAAAGAACGAATGAGAAGATTAAAAGCCGAAATCGGTGACCTAGTTTTTAAGATAGATTGTAATGATTAATTAACAGCAATAATTTTCATTGCTGTTATGATGTAATCTTAGAATGGAAAATGTACAGTTTGTCATAGACAAAATTTTTGATTTTTGCCAGCAGCATCTTCCAACGGAGCGTAAATCAAACATATTCCAGTTTTATTTAGAGCAGCAAATCTTACCGTATCTTTTCGAGAATCCTAAGTTAGAAAATATCATTGGATTTAATAACGATCTGTACTCGTCGCAAAAAATGGAGTTTGCAAAACGCAGGTTAAACTTGCAACAGGCAATGGTTAATTTTGTAAAATTATGTGATCAGCACAATCAAAAATGTATTTTCTTAAAAGGAATCGCATTCGAAGACCTTTATTATCCGAAGGGGATTCTAAGGAAATTCTCGGATATTGATATTCTCGTAGATAGCCAATTTAACTTAGATGTAGATAAAAGTTTTTTTGATAAACATACACAATTTGCAGATTGGCCACTAAAAAAATATTTA
>JBILET010000245.1:0-3453 GCA_044351935.1 Bdellovibrionota bacterium | reverse complement strand
AATCCATAGAGATTGCTACCGCTCTATTACGAACGGATTCTCCTAAGAATAATCTTGTTGATTCTATCAATGATTCAGAAAGCTTCGAAGATGTTATGGTTCAGATTAAATCCATAAGTCTTAGTCAGGAAGAATTAGAAGCTTCCTTAAATGTCACGGCTAAACTAATTAATAAATTAGATAGGGAATGTCCAGATGAACTTTTGATAGAGTTAAGTGATATTTTGTTGGATTTGGAAGATAAAACAACAGGTAACTTATTACCTAAGGAGATGTACTTAACTTTCTATCAAATCTGCGACAACTGTACTAATCCTGTGCCCGCAACTCGTGCATTAATGTATCATGCATGTTCGGATGTTGATTCGATTGGAAATCCCTCCGCTGAGCATATCGTCTTGGCTGTAAGACGTCTTGATATTAATGGTAAATTTAATAACGCAGCACGATTTGTTTCGGGTGTTCTGTATGGTGCTATAGATCTGTCCGATCCAGAGCAAGTTAAGCAAACCATGAAAGATTGCTTGCCGATACTTTTATATAGATTAAATAAAGTTGACAATCAGATGTTTGATTCTGAGTCAGTTAAAAGTTGCTTAAAAGATTTTGGATGCGAAGACGATGACGGCGGATCTAACGTCGACAGTGACAACCCATCAGTTCTTACCTAAGCAAGCTTCCATTACCTTAGCCGCAACCCGCGAAGTAACATCACTCCCAAAAATACTAGGAATTATATTATCAAATCGAAGCTCATTAGTTGGAATGCTTTCAGCAATAGCCATTGCTGCAGCGGTTTTCATTGCAGGTGTTATACATTTAGCTTTTGAATCTAGAGCTCCGCGGAATATTCCAGGAAAGCACAAAACGTTATTTACTTGGTTAGCGTAATCGGATCTTCCAGTTGCAACAACTGCAGCTATATCTTGAATTTCTGAAGGAATTATTTCGGGAGTTGGGTTCGCAAGAGCAAATACTATTGGGTCTTTGGCCATCGATTTTACATCATCTCGAGTGATAGCTCCTGGTACTGATACACCTAGAAAAACATCAGCACCTTTAAGCACTTCAGATAGGGTCCCCTTTTCGTTATTTGGGTTTGTAAATGTAAGAACTTCATCTTTTTCTTGGTTCATTCCAACAGTTCGTCCTCTGAACACAGCACCCTTACTATCACACGGCACAATATTTTTTGCCCCTGCTTCGTAAAGCATTCTTGTGCAAGCAACTCCCCCTGCTCCAAATCCATTAACTACAATTTTAACATCAGATAATTTTTTGCCTGTTAACTTAAGGGCATTTAACATTCCAGCTAATACAACAACAGCTGTTCCGTGCTGATCATCATGAAAAACGGGAATATCTAGTTCAGCTTGAAGACGTCTTTCGATTTCAAAACATCTTGGAGCAGAAATGTCTTCTAAGTTTATTCCTCCAAAACCAACACTTAAGTATTTTACTGTCTTTATTATTTCTTCAGTATCTTGAGTCGACAAACAGATTGGATACGCATCAATTCCAGCAAATTCTTTAAAGAGAGCAGCTTTACCCTCCATAACTGGCATTGCAGCAGCCGGGCCGATGTTTCCTAACCCTAATACTGCACTACCATCAGAAATCACAGCCACTGAATTCTTTTTTATCGTGTATTCATGAACAGTTTCTGGATGATGTTGAATGTGAGTGCATACTCGAGCAACGCCAGGAGAATATGCTCTGCTTAATTCGTCAAAAGTCGAAAGAGATCCTTTAACTTCGACTGATAACTTTCCGCCGCGATGAATTTCGAAGGTATCATCAATCCAGTCTAGTAACTCAACGGGCGCTTTGCCATTAACTAAGGCATGTCTAACTTCTTCAGCATGTTCTTCGTTGCGGCAGTTTATAGTTACAACGCGAATATTATAGTGAAATGTACTTTCTTCTAAGTGCATCTGTGCAAGAGAAGCTTTTTTGTCAGCAACTTGTTGCAAGGCTTGAGCAAAAGCTCCTGGTTTATTGAGAACTTTCAATCTTACAGTGATAGAATAAGCAGCGCTGGTATGCTCGGATGCGATAGCGGTATTTTCGGACATAAAGTACTTAGTTACTCAAACAAAAATTAACCGGTCGATTATAATAAAACCTGATAATTATCGCGATAGGCATATTTTAATCCCTTCCCGTTTGATGACTAAAAGCCTTAAAATTGCAATTAAATGGCAGTTTCTAACGACAATTCAAAGAATCCCTTTGCCCTGACTAGAGCATCTTCTGGGTTTAATGAAGGGTCTAAAAAGAGCCATAAGAACTCTCAAGAGGTCTGGATGCGCCTAGAAGCATTTTTGAGCACCAGAAGTCCTAATACTCAAGTAACCTATCTTGGTATAATGAAAGAGTGGTGCCTTTTTTTGGGAGCGCAGGCTGGTACTGATAAGGCTGCCAATCTTGTAACTTCTGCAACGGATCTTCATGCAATTGCATATCGAAAGTGGCTGTTTAGTCGCCCAGGTCAAAAGCCACGGTATGATCAAGGTAGCGATATTATCGAAGGTCGAAAACAAAAATCAAAGTCAGTAGTTAAGTTAAATAAAAAAACAGCAAATCAAAAAACATCAGGTCTTGAATCCACTCAAACTAACGCAACAATTTGGAAAAAGTTTGCAGCTTTGCGTCGAATGTATCGAGTTTTGATTTCGGCTGAATTTTTAAGTTCAAATCCTTTTGATTCTGATAAGGTTCCACCTCCGGCAAAAGATTCAGGAAGAAAGCGGCCTACCGAAATGCTTGCTTTTGATTTAGTAAAGCAAGTTATTGATTTACCAGATGAGAAGACCGAAAAAGGTTTGCGTGATAAGGCAATTTTAGCAGCATTATTTGGTGGCGGATTAAGAAGAAGCGAAATTGCATCATTAAGGATTTCGGATTTTAGAATAACACGTGCTGGCACCTGTTACTTATATTTAAGATCAACAAAAGCAAGAAAAGACGCCGAACAAGCTTTGCCGACTTGGGCAGCCACTTTAATTGCAAAAGTAATAGATCAAAGAAGAAAACTTCATAAAGCAAAAGAAGGTGATTTTATTTTTATTTCTTACGTTGGTTTTGCTGGGTTAACACCGGTTAATAAACCAGTATCGCATTCTGGTATTTATAAATTATTTAAACAGTATTGTTTGATGATTGGTGCTGGTAGTCATTTAAGCCCCCACTCTGCGCGTGCTACTGCTATTACAAAGTTGTTAGACCAAGGACTGTCGCATAGATTTGTCCAGGAGTTTTCTCGGCACTCTTCAATTCAGATGGTTGAAGTTTATGATAAGCGCAGGATTGGCGTAGATGAGAGTGCTGCTAAGAAGTTGGAGTTCTAAGACCCGAAACTTTTATCCCACCCCTGCTGAACCCAAAAATTCATCCACTCCTGCTCGGACTGCCCGGGTTTTCCATCCAACTGCTTATGTGACCAGTACTCTG
>JBILET010000244.1:0-3462 GCA_044351935.1 Bdellovibrionota bacterium | reverse complement strand
AAATGGAGCTACAAGAGTTACTGAATTTTCAGCAATTAGTAGTTTTGTTTCTGCACGAATAAGAAAATATTACCATAGACGAGCTGAAGTTATTCATCCTCCAGTTAATACAGATTGGATCCGGCCCATATCGTCATGGAAGAAAGGAGACGCTTTTTTATTTGCTGGAGCATTAGTACCTTATAAACGCCCAGATGTCGTTGTTCACGCATTTAATAAACTTGGATTGCCACTAATTGTTGCCGGAAATGGTGGGATGCTAAGGTCTCTTCGTGATATTGCAAAACCTAACATAATGTTTGTAGAGAACGCATCAGACAGCGAATTAGCCGAAATTTACAGGACTTCAAGGGCCCTAGTATTCCCCGCAATTGAAGATTTTGGGATGATTCCTGTTGAGTGTATGGCCGCAGGAAGGCCTGTAATCGGCATGGATAGAGGGGGACTTAAGGAAAGTATAATAGGAGATAGAATTCCTGATCTATCCCAGTTAAAATCAAAAAAAACTGATACTTTTAAAACTGGCTCAACCGGTATACTTTTATCTTCAAAAGCTACAGATCTGGTTGAAGAATTAATTAATGGAGTTAGATATTTTGAACAGATCGAAGACAAAATCTTACCTTCATATTGTGTCGAGCAAGCTAAGAAATTTTCATCGGAGCGGTTCAGGGCAGAGTGGGGTAGTTTTGCTCAGAAAAATTGTTAACAATCAAAAAAGCTTAAACTGATTTTTAGAATATGCTCAAGCAACGTCGTAAAACATTCGAGTTCCTATTTATGGTCTCGGACCTAGTTGTTGTCACTTTGGCATGGCTGTTGTCATATTGGCTTCGTTTTACTTCGGATTTGGTTGATGTCGATAAGGGGGTGCCTGATCTTTTATACTATGTTTCTTTAGTGCTTATTATCTTGCCGATTTGGGCTTTTGTATTTAGAAAAATTGGTTTATACCAGCCAATGCGAAGCTCCAAAGCACGACAAGAGATTTGGCTTTTGCTAAATGCAAATACGTTAGCACTTTTGCTGTTAATCTCGGTTACATACTTATTAATTGAAAAAACTATTCCTTTCTCGCGTCTTGTATTTGTTTATTTTGGCATTTTAGCGTTTATTTTTACATTAACTGAACGAAAAGTACTGCGCGCTATTTTAAGAGAAGTTAGAAGGCGCGGTTATAACCTTAGATATTTGCTAATTGTTGGTGCAGGATCTGTAGCAAAAGATATAGCTTTGCGTCTTCGTTCTCATTCTGAAATGGGAATTCAACCTGTTGGTTGCTTATCAAAAGATGGATTGCCTGAACTTGAACAAGAAAAATTTTTAAATGTTGTTGGTCGATATCAAGATATTGGGACAATTGTCAGAAGCCGAGACATTGACCAAGTCATGATTGCTCTACCATTGTTAGATAACCATTTTCTGCCTGATATACTTACAGAACTTCGTGACTCTACAGTTGATGTAAAAATTGTCCCTGATTTATATCAATTTATTTCTGTCGGTGGTTCTATTGAAGACTTTGAAGGACTTCCTCTTATTAGTATTCAAGAGTCTCCGCTAGATGAATTTAATCAAGTCATTAAACGCGCAGTAGATATTTTATTTAGCTTATTTGCTCTTATTATTTTGTCTCCTGTATTTTTGCTAATTGCAGTTTTAATAAAGCTTACTAGCAAAGGCCCAATTCTGTATTCACAAGAGCGTATGAGTGTTGATGGAAGCCGCTTCTATATTCATAAATTTAGAACTATGAAAGTTGATGCAGAAGCATCCGGCCCAGGATGGACAGTAGAAGGTGATCCTAGAGTTACTTGGATTGGTGGCTTCTTGCGACGTTGGTCGTTAGACGAGCTGCCGCAGTTTTGGAATGTGTTAGTGGGAGATATGTCAATGGTTGGACCTAGACCAGAGCGTCCCGTGTTTATCGAGGAATTTAGAGGCAGGATTCCCAGCTATATGCTTAGGCATAAAGTTCCTGCGGGAATTACCGGATGGGCCCAAATTAATGGCTGGCGTGGGGACACGTCCATCGACAAAAGGATAGAGTATGACTTATATTATATCCGAAATTGGTCGATTCTGCTGGATTTCAAAATAATGCTGCTAACCGCAGCGAGGGTTCTTGTTAGTAAGAACGCTTACTAAAGGCAGATTGGATTAAATCTGCAAATTTTAGGTCTTATATATTACTGAAAAAAGAAAATAGTTATGGAAATTGCAATTGTTGGCTCGGGGTATGTTGGTTTAGTTGCTGGAGCATGTTTTGCTGATACTGGTAATGATGTTATTTGCGTAGATATCGATCAAAGTAAAGTTGAGCGATTAAAAAATGGGGACGTTCCTATTTATGAGCCAGGTTTATCAGATTTAATTAAGCGTAATACAAAAGAAGGTAGACTTACTTTCACAACTTCTTTAGCAGATGCTGTTAAAGCATCAAGCATAATTTTTATCGCGGTTGGAACTCCACAAGACGAAGATGGTTCTGCCGATTTAACTCACGTTCTAGCAGTAGCCGAGGGAATTGGTAAGTCAATGAACGGCTACAAAGTTGTTGTTGATAAGTCTACTGTGCCTGTTGGAACAGCAAAACTTGTTAAGAACAAGATCATGGAGTTTTCAAAATTTGAAGTTGATGTTGTTTCTAATCCAGAATTCTTAAAGGAAGGAGCAGCTATAGATGACTTTAAAAAACCAGATAGAGTAGTTGTCGGTGTTGATAGCGAGCGAGCAGGAAACGTGATGCGTGAACTGTATGCTCCTTTTGTTCGAACTAATAAGCCCATATTAGTTATGGATGTTTTGTCAGCTGAAATGACAAAGTATGCTGCAAACGCAATGCTTGCTCTGCGCGTTTCGTTCATGAACGAAGTCGCCAATCTTTGCGAAAAATCCGGAGCTGATATAAATCAAGTTCGTGTTGGTATTGGAACAGACGAAAGAATAGGAATGAGTTTCTTGTTCCCAGGATGTGGATACGGAGGGTCATGCTTCCCTAAAGATGTTCAAGCTTTAATTAATACTGGTAAGCAGTTTGGTATGGAAATGTCTATTCCAATCGCGGTAGAAGAAGTTAATAAACGTCAAAAACTTTCGATTGTTAAAAAGATCACTAATGAATTTGGTGAAAACCTTAGTAATAAAACTTTTACTATTTGGGGGCTTGCATTTAAACCTCAAACAGATGATACGCGCGAAGCTCCTGCAATTACTATTATTGATGAGTTAGTTAAGCGTGGAGCTAAGATTCAAGCATTTGATCCTGAAGCCGTAGATAGTTTTAAAGCAAGAGTAGGAAACATCCCGGCAGTTAAGTACTATCAAAATAACTATACTGCTCTTGAAGGAGCTGATGCTCTTGTGATCTGCACTGAATGGAGTGAATTCAGACAACCTAACTTCGACAAGATTAAAAAGACATTAAAAACTGCTACAATTTTTGACGGTAGAAACCTTTAC
>JBILET010000344.1:0-2646 GCA_044351935.1 Bdellovibrionota bacterium | reverse complement strand
CTATATCAAATAATCCAGCTGTTTTTTTATCGGATAGATCAACTGAGTGCTCGATTGCAATCCTAATCAGGTTTGCTTCTTCTTCTCCGGTTATAATGTCGATAGCTATTCCGAATTCTGAGGCTATATCAATTAAATCATCTGCATTCGAGGCATCACGTAGTGCGCTTGTTCCGACAGCTCGATATTTTTCGACCTTATGATTGGTAAACATTGAACTAAATTTTGCGAATGCATTTTTTGATTGTTGCAATGTTTTGCGATCGATTGCTCTGGATCGATCGGCAAAAACAGATCTACCAAGGCTTACCATACAGCGCTCAGATTCAATAAGTTTTAGTTTGCCAGAACTAATTGATCCAATTACACATCGCATTGCATTAGATCCTATGTCAATTGCTCCGACGATTCTCATGTTACAAGATGACTATATCAACCCTCTGGATGTGATGCGAGGTCGGGGATATAGTTTTCGGGGTTTTGTGGAATTCCGTTTATGCGAAGTTCAAAATGTAAATGTGGGCCAGAAGACATCCCTGTGTTGCCTATAGTTGCAATAATATCCCCTGCATTTACTTTTTGCCCTGGGCGGACTTTTATTTTGTCGCAATGCCCATAGTGGGTCGTGACCCCATTAATATGTTCTACAACAACGAAGTTTCCATATCCTGCGTATGGATCTGCAAAAACTACTCTGCCCGGAGCAACTGTTCTAACGGGAGCACCGATATCAGCAGCTAGATCTACTCCTTGGTGTTTTCGCGAAAACTTTAACAGTGGGTGTTTACGCATCCCATACGAACTAGACAATCTAGGAGTCATTACAGGATAAACAAAAGGATCTAGTCCTATAGATCTGAGAGTCTCTGGATTAACCCCAGTTTCAAATTGACGCTCAAGACTTGGATACGCTATGAAAATTGTAAGACAAAATATTGCAATGCTTATAATCAATCTCAAGGTTTTTTAGAGCCTTTTATAATTGCATCAAAAGCCGCAGCTTCGGCTGGATCGATTGCTGAGTCACTTAATCCTGGATTCCTTGCGTATGAAGGTTCATCTTTAATTTTAGCTCCACCGCCAAAATCTATAACATCAGCTGATACCCATGCTCTTGCACCACTCGGAGCGATTACTCTGTACCATTCGCCACTTCGTGTTTCGATTGCAAGTCTGGTTCCTTTAGCCACTGTCATTAGTGGGGAATTATTCATACCAGGGCCAGTACGAAGTTGAGCTTTTTCAGCAGTAACTGTTGCAATTGGCATATCCTGGTCTACTTTTGGTTGAATTTCGGACGGCTCGCGGACACGTAATCCAGAATTGGAAGTTTGTTTTGAAGCAGAGATATTGCTTTTTTTACCGCCAAGTTTATTGGAGTCTTCAAGCAAGTAAGCTAGTCTTTCAACTTCAGTTTCCGAGATAGCAAGTCTGCTTCTGGTTTCATCAAGTTCTTTTCTTAACCTTGCAACCAACTCCGATGACTTTGTTAGTTTATCGTCGCAACTTTCCGGTGCGGGAGTAGGAGTTTGAGGAACTTTCGTTGGAGCTGGCGTTGGAGTAACTTTAATTGCAGACGCCTCTTGATTAGATTGCTCCTTATTAGTTTCTTTGGCTGCTTTTTTTGATTCTTTTTTAGTCGCAGGTTTCTTTGATAGATCTTTTTTTATACTTTCTAAAAGCTCTTGTTCTTTTTTTAGAAGTTCTTGCTGTTTGGCCTCTAAGTCTTCGACTTGCAACTGTTGTTGAGGTTGAGGATTATCTTGAGCATGCAAAAACTGAGCGCAAAACGTTGCGCACACTGTGGTGGTAAAAATCAGATTTCTTAAAAAATTTTTTTTCACCGCTTTGCTAATATAAACTCCTGAAGTTTGCCAGGGGCAGGAATGCCTTCCATTATAACATCTACTGCACCTGATGCTGCAGTAGAGATTTCGACAATACCTATCCCTAATAGTCTATCGGTAAGACTTTGAATAATCTCAATACCTCTAACATCGTTATATCGAATTCTGACAACTTTTTGTTTAAACGAAACAATGCCATACCTAGCTTCAAGGTGATTATCAAACAAAGTATATTTTACGTCGTAAATACGAATAAGAATTACTCCAAGCAGAAAAGCAGGAGCTAGCCAAAAGAAGGGTAAGTTCAAGTATATTCGTTTTCCATCATCAAAACGCCAAATTTCGCCGTGAATAACGCTCCACGGGAGCAGCTTTGATAAATAAGGGGTGAAAATTAGTAAAGCAAAAAACAATATTACTAGCCCAATTTCAGAGCGCCAAGTTTTATGGACTGTTATTGGCCCCATAAAATTATTTTAATCCAAGAGCGCGCTCTATCTCTTGCAGATCTTTATCGTTGTTACTTGGTAGTGTTGAAGTATCGGGAATAGTTGGCACAACTTGTTGCAGCTTTTGAGTCCTTTCTGGTGAAACAGAATCTGGCTGAGTAATAGCTTTCATAGCAGCAGTAGAATCTTCAAATTCTATACCTCCTGTTGCTAATCGAAACACAACAAACAGTAAAACCACAGCAATAATTGTCACCATGTGAACTGTGTTGTTAAACGGTGCAATTAAGTTTTTAAAATCAAGAAGAGCCATACTTTATAAATATAACTTATTTCTTATCCCGATAGTA
>JBILET010000242.1:0-3496 GCA_044351935.1 Bdellovibrionota bacterium | reverse complement strand
AGAGTGAAATCAAAGGTTTAAGAAAATTAAATATTTTTAGTATCTTCGGCAAATAACGGCACTTTGTAGCTGAATAATTGAACAATGTTTTAAGAATGGCGTTATACGCCTTAAATCATTTCGCTCAATTGGGGATATTTTTTATCATACCATTCTAGATTTGAGGCAGCCCTATCAGAAACCGCGGTCGGTATATCCACTCTTCGAATAAGTTCAAGACAAACCTTGTACCCCTCTAATCTAATTGCAGCATTACTACAATAATAAGCAGCAACACTAAATTCATCTTTTACTTTGTAACTGTACACGTCCGAATCAACAAACAAGATGTCACTAGGGAATGGTAAAGTAAGAGCATGCCTAGAATAAAGAACACTTAAGTCATATTGTTTTTTCTCTCGTAAGAGTAACGCAAGTCGATACAATGGTTCCGCTCGAGTTGGCCTAAAACGAAAAGCTTCGGTGTGAGCAGTGATTAATTCATCAACAGGCGCATCAAGCACTTCTTTGCATATAGCAAATCTATATTTTGCATAAAAAGTCTCCTCATCCCAGCCTTGCATTTGCGAACGAGTAAAGTATGCATCTTTTGCAAGTTGATATTCCGCAGCGTCATAATATGACTGCCCTAAATAAAACCAGTATCTTTTATTATCTGGTTCTTGCTCTAATGCCGATTTTAAAACTTGTGCATCATCTAGGTATTTACGGGGATTTTTGTTTCGAGCTCCCAGTCTTCTTGATTCGATATAATAATCACCTTCGATTGAACCAATCTGAACTTGTTTACCGCAGCTTGCGTACTCATGAAGCACTCCTATGTATTGCCACGGTAGATCGTCGCGAAAAATCTGTTGACGTTTATACTTAAAGTCACGTCCATACTTCATAAAGTAGCTAGGCGAATCTAACTTAGGAAAACAAATTTGCCCTACGATAAGATCATCTGCATCTATTACCCAGTGATATTTAGCAGTTCCTCTTGCCAGCTCTAGGGCCTCGGTCCTGTTTGCACCAAAGTTTTTCCATGGACGATGATGAAGATTACCTTTAATCCCAAGTTGATTCATTACATCAGTAATTACTTGGGGCGTATTATCAGAGGAACCAGTGTCTACAATAGTGTATGTATCGATGTAAGGCGCAACGGATCTTAAAAGTTGTTCGATAACATGAGATTCGTCTTTAACAATCATGTTAAGACCGATCTTATTTTCATTATTGGGCTTGTGACTACTCATTATCAAACAACCTACATAAATCGCTATCAGGTTCGGTTAAACTGCAGCTTCCTATTCCAAATTTAAAGCTAGATTTTAGTAAACTAAGCTGCTCAAGTGAAACAGAAAAATTCTTAAATGACAATTTACTGTTTAATGTAAATTTTGAAGAATTATCACACAGCAGACATTCAATTATATCATCACTAGTAAATCTTTCTTGGTGAGCATGGCTTAAATATAGGGCAACACCTAAATTTAAAAATCCCAAATTATTGGAATATCTAGCAGCTTCGATTACAGGGTGATGTAATCCACCGGTTGCTTTTAAGTTTATTTTGGCTTTTGAAACTGCATAAATTACAACTGCTATTTTATCTGTATTAATAGCAGCCGGGCCCGTCCCGCGAATTTTTAAAGTTAACTTATCTTTGTGTTTGCTAATAATTTTTACAGATTCCGATAAAGTATCGTGCCAATTATCCTGGGACAAGTCGGGTTCTATTGCGATCGGACAGTTAAAAGATTCTATTAAATTTTCAAATAAATTTGAATTAGTTAAGGCATGATTTGCCACTTTTATCTCGTAAGAGCAAATCTGAGCATTTATTTTATCGAAACCATGAAATACATTTTTAAGATATAAACTTTCATCAATAAAATCACTTTTTTCACCTACTATTTTAGATCCAAGTACAGCAACTTTAAATGCAGTATTTGCTTTATGACCAGAATTGATTAGCAATTGTTGCGATAAGTTTTTGAGTTCTGTAAAAGATAGAACAATATCAGCTCCGATCATAAATGGGCGATTTAGCTTACTAGAAAAACTAGCACTATCTATAATCGCATCAGCAAAGCTTTTAGATTCGGGAGGAAACATTCCACTGTAATCAAATAATTGATTAACTAGAATATCCAATGCCTCCATTTTCATGGTTAATACTTTGTAACCTTTTGATTTATACGTCCAAAAATCGATTGTCCATTGAGGAACATATCCATTTCGATTTTATCACCTACTTTCATAAAAGGTGTGGATATCGAACCAGCGTTAATTTTCTCTAACATTCTTTTTTCAGCAAGACATGATGAGCCAACAGTTTCATCTTTATTCGATACAGTCCCACTACCAATTATTGTTCCCGCTGATAGATGTCTTGTTTTACATGCATGCTCAATTAAATCAGCAAATGAAAAATGCATTTCTCCTGCATTAGGATTGCCGTATTTTTCTCCGTTTAACCAAGACTCTAGAGGCAAATGAACTCTACAATTTTTCCATGCATCACCTAATTCATCAGGTGTTACAGCAAATGGCGCAAAACTTGACGCAGGTTTACCGTGAAAAAATCCAAATCCAGTTGCTAGTTCACGTGGAATCAGATTACGCAAACTCACATCATTCATTAATAAAAGAAGTTTAATATGATGCTCTGCTTTATCAGCTTTTGTTCCCATAGGAACATCGTCAACAACTACAGCGACCTCACCTTCAAAATCCATTCCAAAAGATTCATCCGATAATGGGATATCATCTGTCGCAGATAAAAGAGTGTCACTTACTCCTTGATACATTAAAGGTACGTCATATAAATCCTCTGGTGGTTCTGCTCCACGAGCTTTCCTGACTAAAATGACATGTTGAATAAATGCGCTGCCATCAAGCCAGGCATAGGTTCGAGGAAGTGGTGCTAATATTTGTGAGGGAATTAAATCGTATCCGTCTTTAAGATTATTAATTTTATGGCTTAGTTGATTTAGAACATCATATGCATTCGCCCAGTCCTCTAACGCTTTGATAAGACTACCAAACTGATGTGGTGCATCAATCGCGCGTTTTCCATCGGTGGATACAACAACTAGTTTGCCATCCCTTGACTGCTGATTTTTCACAGTTGCTAATTTCACCAAAGCCCCCTTTATGAGGTTAAAATTATAAATTTAATTCCGATAATTGCCGATTGTAGGTATACTTAAAAGAGAGGAAAATTTCCATAGTGGGTTTTAAATCAGGTTTTAATTTTCTTGTTTTTTCATTATTTGTCGCCATCTTAAATTTGGCTACGTACTCTTTAGCCTTAGATTTCGACAATGACAAAATTGACGATGTTATTTACGTCACAATCAACAAAGATAAAACGCTTAGCTGGCGCTATAGAAGCTCCAAACTAAAAAGACTAGTTGCTATTGGCCGATACGGCTCTGCTGGCAACAACTTAATTCCTGGAGTTTGGAATGGATCTAATACTCCAATTTTAGCAACTGTTTCTGAA
>JBILET010000241.1:0-3513 GCA_044351935.1 Bdellovibrionota bacterium | reverse complement strand
GTTATATTCGGGTATGGTTAGAACTGCAGGAATGGTCAGAGGTCGAAAGGGCAGCAAAGCTACAAGCTCCGACTGGATGGCGATGGAACAGGAGCGCGGAATCTCGATTACTGCCTCTGCTATGCAATTTGAGTATAAAGGCGTCACTATTAATCTACTTGATACTCCAGGGCACCAAGATTTCAGTGAAGATACTTACCGCACGTTAACTGCTGCAGATTGCGCCATTATGGTTATTGATGCAGCCAAAGGTGTAGAGGCTCAAACTAGAAAACTTTTTGAGGTTTGTCGTATTCGAGGAATTCCAGCTATTACTTTTGTTAATAAAATGGATCTTCCTGCTAGAGACATCTTTGATTTACTCGGAGAAGTTGAGCAACTACTTGGCGTTCAAACTTCACCTATAAATTGGCCAATAGGAAGTGGAAGAAATTTTATTGGTGTTGTTAATCGACAAAATAAAAAAGTATCGCTCTTTGAACGATCTGAACTAGGTGGAGCAGGGCGAGCAATAATCCATGAATTAACAGTTGAGGAATTTTTAAAAGATCCTCAATACGATCAAGATTTAAAAGAAAACTTAGAGTTTGAATTAAGTTTATTAGAACAAGCAGGAAACCCATACAACCAAGAAAGTTTTTTGGAAGGAAAAACTTCTCCTGTATTTTTTGGTTCTGCTTTAACTAACTTTGGTATCGAGCCTTTCTTTGATAGCTTTATTGAACTTGCTCCATCACCTAGGCCAGTTCCTGCTACAAAAAATTCTGGTGAAAAATTTTTAGTTGATGCAGGAAGCCCTTTCTTTAGTGGATTTGTATTTAAGATACAAGCAAACATGAATCCAAAGCACCGAGACAGCATGGCTTTTATTCGTGTTTGCTCTGGAGTGCTCGAACGAGACATGAGTGTTCGTCATCATCGTTCTGGAAAAGATGTAAGACTATCTAGGTCTTATTCAATGAGTGGGCAAGACAGAAACACTGTCGAAGAAGCTTTTCCTGGTGATGTAATAGGTGCAATAAATCCAGGCGTATTTGCAATTGGTGATACTGTATCTACAGTAGGAGATTTTATTTTTCCTGATATGCCCCAGTTTCCTCCCGAAGTTATAGCTCAAATTAGACCTTTGGATGTAATGAAGCGTAAAGCGTTCGAAAAAGGTGTGCGCCAATTATGTGATGAAGGAGCTGTGCAAATGTTGCGCTCCTACGAAAATTCAAATGGCGCCCCGTATGTTGCAGCAGTTGGAAGATTACAGTTTGATGTATTGCAGTTTCGTATTAAAGAAGAATACGGCGTTGATACAGCTCTTGATGTTTTACCTTATAAACACAGTGCATGGCTTATCGGAGATCCTAAATCTTTAAAGAAAACTCAAAGTTCATTTTTAACTCTCGATGCAAAAGATAGAGTTGTTGTTTTGTTCACTGGTGAGTGGGAGAAAAACTATCTTTTAGAAAAAAATCCTGATCATCGATTGCAAGATTTTGTGAACTAATTCTTTGATTTCATTTATATAAATTTTAGTAGGGAAAAATTTTCCTAGTAACATGCTGATTTTTTTAGCAAAAATCAAAAAAATGCTTCAGTAAATTAGCAATCCTCCCGAAGTGTTTTCATAAGAAGTTAATGCAGTACAAGTTTTCAAGTGGTGAAGTTTTAAGCCAAAAATCGAAAATGTAAGAAAGTAGCATCGTTCGGTTTATAAGCTTTCAACCTAACCCATAAATATAATTTAACGAAAGTCTTAGGCAACACGTGCCCACGTGTTGGACGAATATTCGTTGGCTACCAAGGAAGGGAGCTCTAGGTCTTTCAACTTTTCACGGAGGAAGAGATGGGTATAACAATTGCAACAAACGTAGCGTCTTTACAAGCGCAACGACGACTATCAATAGCGACTGATGAATTAAGCTCGACATTCGAGAAACTTAGTTCTGGTCAAAGAATCAACAAAGCAAGTGATGATGCTGCGGGCTTAGCGATCGCGGACTCATTAAAAGCTGACCAAAGAATTGCTTCGGTTGCGGTAAGAAACGCAAACGATGGTATTTCTACAGTAGCGATTGCCGATGGAGCTTTGGCTGAAATCGGTAACGTACTTAGCCGTCTTGCAGAACTTTCTGAACAGTCAGCGAACGGTACGTTCTCTACTAGTCAGCGTTCGGCACTACAAAACGAATTTTCAGCACTAGGATCTGAAATTGAGCGTATTGCTTTAACTACTAAGTTCAACGGTGTAACACTGTTGTCTGGTGGTCAATCAATCACTCTACAAGTTGGCTTTAACTCGGCTTCAACTTCGCAAATTCAGATTACAAACGTAACTGGAACACTTTCGGCTCTTGGATTAGCAGGCACAAACCAATCAGCATTGACATATTCAATCTCTGGAGTGTCAATTCAGGAAGGTCAATCAGCAGCAAGACTTGCTCTTGATGCGGTTAACGCAGCGATTGGTTCTCTAGCTCAAACTAGAGGTAACTTAGGTGCGGCAGAATCAAGACTTCGCGTAGCAATCAACAACTTGAACGTTGCTCGTGAAAACTTTGCTTCTGCAGAAAGCCGAATCCGCGATGTGGATGTAGCAAGTGCTGCGGCAGATTTGACTCGACTCAACATCTTGCAACAGGCTGGCTCGTCAATCTTGGCACAGGCCAACCAGCAGCCTCAGTTAGCGCTGTCACTTTTAAGATAATATTCTTAAAAGGCCTTACCACCATCGGTTTACCTCTTAGGATGGTGGTAAGGTTCGCAGCCAAAGCTGGAGCATGGACGCGAACGCCAAACGCTGCTTGTTACGAGTTCGAACTCGCATATCGCGATAGATTAAGAAGAGGGGGTTCTAAATTTAGTACCTCGCTACTTTCTCTTAGGGGCCTTGTAATACGAAAGTGTTACAAGGCCCCATTTTCATATGTAAAATTTATTTCGGAGTTGTGGAATCTTTCATGATTGCTTGGCTAATACATTGGCCAAGTTTTTCGAATAAATCATTAAGTGGAATTTGGTTTGGATTTGTTCGGCTTAATCCCATACCAGAACTTACGCGATTGTAATCTTGCCTCATTGAGTGAGCAGTAGATTTTCCATAGTAAATTGTTGTGCCCGAAGATGTCTCGACGACTCGAGTTAATGCAGAAAGATCTTCGGTGTCGCGCATCGGTTCAATGTAACTAATTACTACAAAGTCATACCCTGCTTCGCGTGCACTACGAATTGCTTTAAAATTACCAGAAAAAAATTCTTCACGCTTTCCTGGCCATTCAGGACGGTTAAAAATTTCAACTATTGGAAGAGTTCCCCAGTTTAGTAAATCTTGATGGATCCTATTGGCTAAAATTAATCCGCCACTAATATTCTCATAATAAAAGTGGTTCATATTGGCAGGAGCTGTCGCTGGAAGTACTCCGATTCTTACAGGGGCATTAGGAGCAAAACGATTTTGAATGTAGTCCAAAAGTACCATCTGAGTGTACGCATGAGATTGGCACGACTCTTGGAAGGGTTTCT
>JBILET010000240.1:0-3522 GCA_044351935.1 Bdellovibrionota bacterium | reverse complement strand
AAAGCTTCAAGGATTCATTTGTCAGCTAACTATGACGAGAGTGTGCACAAATTTAATGAATTATATATTCCTATAATTGAATCTTATATTAATTTAGAAGCCACTGATCTTGATACAGTTTTTCATATAACTGATAAATTCTTAGACGATCTAACAAGCACCGTTGAAGACAAAAATAAATGTCCATCATACGATCTAATAGCTAAAACAATTGCAATTCTTGGCTCACAAAACAAACAACAATTAAAGTTCATAAGCTCTTACCTTGACTCACTGATTACTTCTGAGGATGATTTTTTTTCCGAGTTGGCAGGTTATAGTTTTGCATTAATAAAAAGATTAACACCTAGATTTGGTTCTGCAATTTTTGAGCATTTAGTCGAAAGCTTTCATGAAGCAGAAAATGAAGACAAAGAATTCTGGACAATAGCAATGGCTGAATTTAGCAGCTATGATCGATCGATAGCTCCTAAGTGCATTGGGCTTTTGCAACCACTTGTTGATGGAGATGATGAATTGAGGGTCTCGTATGCCTCCGAAGCTATTGCTAAAATTGTTAATCAAATTGGTGGAAATATCTGGGACGCAGCTGGTATCAAACAAGTTGGAAATCATTTACTTGAAAAAGATCCAGCCTTTGCAATAAGTCATCAACAAAGAATCATTTTCATTGCAAAATCTATAGCCTCTATAGATAAAGATAATTACGCCCAAGTAATTTCTGATATTGAAGATTTGTTCTCAACATTAAGACAATCTTCATTATTTGCAGATGTTCGAGACAGTATATATTTAACACTTGATGAATATGCCCAATACACAGCCGATGAAATTCAAAATGAAACACTAAAGCGAGTTGAAAGATCCTTACATAAAGAAGACTTACCTATTGAGATATCCGAACTTTATGCTCATCTTCTTAAAGCTTCTATCACTGGATATATCGATACAGATCCCGATAAGAAGATTACTTCCCTGGATGAATTAGTAAGTCGATATTCGATACTATCCGAAAAACTAAGTAAATTTCCTGGCGCTTCTTTACTTTCTCAAACAGTGGAAGAAATCGGCTCGCATCTTTACACTTCTCAGATATTTAATTTCAAACAAAATCCAGTAATGGACTTTGACTAAATAACATTTACAAACTTCCGTTTACTACAGTATTTGTATACTGATACTCTAAAAGCCCTTCGTTGCCACCCTCTATTCCAAATCCTGACTCTTTAATACCACCAAATGGCGTAGCAGCTGCTGTAATTCTACAATCATTAATCCCTATCATGCCAAATTCTAGGGAATCTTTTAAAATTTGAATATGATTTTTGTTTGAAGAAAACGCATAAGCAGCAAGCCCTGCTTTTGTATCATTAGCATGATGTATGACGGTTGATAAGTTATCTTGTGAATTTAATTTATAAACAACAGCTACTGGGCCAAAAATTTCCTCTGACCATAACTGATGGGCGCCAATTAATCCCTCTAAAACCATAGGAGGATAAAAATACCCTTTGTCTTTTAAGGCTTGATACTGTGGATCCTTTCGGCCGTCGTATAGGATTTTTGCACCACTAGATAATGCATCATTGACAAGATCTGTTACTCTATCAAGTTGCGATTTATTGATAAGTGGGCCAAGCGTAGTTGATGGATCAGAGCCATCCCCAATTTTTATCTTGTTAATTTTATCAATAAACTTTGATACATATTCATCATAAACTGATTCATCAACAAGTATTCGATTTATCGCAATACAAGTTTGCCCGCCGTTTCTAAATTTGGCGAAAAATGATTCTCGTACTGCAATATCTATATCTGCATCAGCAAGAACGACACACGGCGCATTACCGCCGAGTTCAAGAGTTAATCTTTTTACCTGAGAAGCTGCTTTTGTCATAAGCTCTTTTCCAACTGTTGTTGACCCGGTAAAACTAATCTTCCTAACCTGATTGCGACGAAAAAAAACTTTTGCAGCATCTTCAGCATCTGCAATTATAATTTGAAGCAAGCCAGCCGGAGCATCACACTCTAAAAATATTCTTTCGTATTCTAGTGCCGAAAGAGGCGTATCAGGAGCAGGCTTTACTAACATAGAGCATCCTGCTGCTATTGCAGCAGAAACTTTTCTGGCAATCATAGCACTTGGAAAATTCCACGGAGTTATTGCAGCACAAACGCCAATTGGTAAATGTGTAACTTGGCGTAATCTACCTCCCTCTAACTGGTCAACGTAATCATTACTTACAGTTAGTCGACTTGCGTACCAATCAAAATAAGAAGCAGAAAATTCAACTTCTACGGTACTTTCTGCTAGTGACTTCCCCTGCTCTTTTGTCAACAACGATGCTAATGCTTCTTTTTCTTGACGAATTTTATTAGCAATCTTTGTTAATAGATCTATTCTGGTTTGTATTGATTCCTTTTTCCACTGACTAAAAGCTAAAGATGCATTAGTAACTGCTACCTCGATATCAAAGGCACTCATCTTTGGTATTTCTTTGATTAAACTTTTATCGGCTGGATTAAATACCGATAAATTTTTTTCACTTTTCATCTATTTAACTTCTGTCTGGATAAAAAACCATTGGATCAACTGGGTAATATTTTTCTTTGTCGTTTAAAATTCGAGTTTCGAAATGTAAATGAGGCGCAGTTACTCGCCCTGATGCTCCTAGAATGCCTATGACATCTCCCCTTTTTACTTCGTCCATAAATCCTACATAATATTCATCTAAATGGGCATACATAGTTACTAATGACTGCCCTTTAATGACAATCAATTTACCGTATCCTCTAAAAACATTGTCAGTCCGTAAAACTACACCATCATGCGCAGCAAGCACTGGGACTCCACGTTTTAAAACAATATCAATTCCATCATGAAAGCTGCGCGAACGAGGACCAAACCAAGAAGTGATACGAGTTTTTCCTTCTACTGGCCACAATAGTTGCCCGATATAACTCGAAGCTTGGCTTTCTTTAACTGCGCTTTTTGAACTTTGGTAGTAATCAAGGTTGCGTTTTTGGCTTGTAAATAAAGAACAGCCAGAAAAAGTAAAGATAAATATAAAAGCTAAAATTAAACGAATCACTAATAAGTATATTAGCTTAATTTTAAGTTTGTTAGATATACCCCTGAACAATCTCGAATTTGGTTCGTTTTAATCCACTACTTGTTTTAGTATGCAGGGTTACTTGCTGAGTAAATTCATCTCCAACAAGACTTACTAATCTTCCATTGTTATCTGAAAGTTGATTAACAATTTCTTGCGGGACTCTTTTAGGCAATCCGTGAAGCAATATTCCATCATACGGTGCGTACTCTGGTAATCCTTTCTCGATAGGGGTTACAACTGTGATTGCTTTGGTAAATTGATGCTGGTCTAATAATCTTCTTACTTTTTGCGCTTTAATTCCGTTTTCTTCGGCAACAAAAACTCTTACAGACAGGGCTTCAAGAAGTGCGATTGTAAAACCATCCTCTATCCCAACTACCATTATAGCATCTGCACGTTTTGGTAT
>JBILET010000239.1:0-3523 GCA_044351935.1 Bdellovibrionota bacterium | reverse complement strand
AGTTGATAACCAAGTAGGGTATCCTCAAGCATTTGGTAATATTCTCGTACGGTTCGAGGTGGTACCTGAGCATCAGTTCCGATTGAAGTATAGTTAATAAGCTCTCCGCTTTGAAGCCCAGCAATTGTTAAGAAGCGAGAGAATGCTTCAATGTTACGAAGTGAAGATTCAAACTTAATTTCCTCTTGTAAATATGTTCCTATATAATCTTTTGCATCAGATAAAAAATCATCTGAAAGATAAAGAGAAGGTAGCCCTCCGCGATTAACTCTTCTCAATAAATCATGTTCTGGGAATTCTGGATATACAAGCGGAAATAAACTTACCTTTGAAGCTCTTCCACCCAGAAGGTTTAGATTTTGTTTCTTTAGTTTTCGGGCGCTACTACCAGTAAGGATAAATCGAAGTTCTTTATGATTTTCTATCATTAAATGAACTTCATCTAAAAGAGAGGGAAGTTTTTGAATTTCATCGATAACAATAATGCTATCATCGTCTTTAAGTTGTTTTCTGATATTTTCGGGTCTACTGCTTAAATCTCTAAAAGTATCAGCTTCTAAAAGGTTATATACCCGAGCATTTGGATAATTATTTTTTAGATATGTCGTCTTTCCTGTTTGGCGAGGTCCAAGAAGAAAAAGAGATTTTCTCGCCAGAATAGAGGAAAAATCTAAAATTCTATTAAAATTTATTGCTGATTTTTTCATAAATAGAGCATATAATATGCCAAATATAGACAAAATCAGCAATATAAATAGTTAACTTATTGATATTACTTATATTAGATTAGTGAAACCCTAAGATACCCTTAGAATCTGTAAACACTCTTAGTTACAAATAGATTTTTATCAAATTATCGTGATACTTATAAAATAAATATGTATCACTACTGCTATAACCCTAAAATTAAAAATTCAAAAATTAATCAAATCCATCTATTCAGTGATGATTCAAAACTTCTGGCTATTAGTTTTGATAAAAACATAAACGAAACAAAACGTGCTTTAGGTGTCTTGGGATTTACTAATAAGAAGTCAAAGGTTATACAAAAAACCATAAAACAATTGGATTTATATTTTAAAGGAAAACTTAAACGGTTTACTATTCCACTTAAATTAAAAGGGACCTCATTTCAAGTAAATGCATGGAAGCAGTTGTTAAAAATTCCATACGGAAAAGTAATTGATTATAAAACCCAGTGTAGCATGATAAAAAATCCTAAAGCTGCCAGGGCAATAGGTAGCGCAAATGGTAAGAACTTATTTCCTATAGTGATTCCATGTCATAGAGTGGTTCCAACTAAGTATTTACATAGTCCGCTTATTAATTGTGGCGGTTACGCAGGCGGTAAGGACATTAAAAAATATCTATTAACATTCGAAAATCGCATCAAGTAGATTTATCTGCCAATTTGAAATTAGCAAGAATTAGCGCTAGTAATATAAGGCTAGCTCCAATGGTTTGAATATTTGAAAATTTCTCGTTTAAAAAATATGAGCTAAGGGCAATTGTAAATACTGGCTCTGCTGTAAACATAAGAGCAGTAAACGATGCCGAAACAAATTTTTGACCGAATCCTTGAAGGATAAATCTTAAAACTGAGCCCACAAGAGTTAAATAAATTACACCGACTACTATGCCTGTATCCCAAACTATGGAGCTCAAATCTTCAGTAAGTATAGATATAATCGAAGCGCCGATGCCGATAGCACTTAATGTAATCCAAGATCTTTGCAGTACGGATGCTCTGTTAGAGTAGTGTGATAACGAGATAGTATAAATTGAATACGCAACTGCACTAAGTAGTGCTAAAAAATCATACCAAGTAGGAAGCCCTTTCTCGCCAGTTAAAAACCAAAGCCCAATTATTGCCGGAACTAACGAGATCAGTTCTGATTTTGAGGGTTTTGAACGATTAATTATCCATAATATTAACGGTACAGTAAGGACCTCTAGTGATATCAAAAATGCAATTTTACCCGGTCGTAAATGAGGAAGTGCTATGTATAAAAGAGCACATCCAAGACCAAAACCAATAGCTGTAACTACTCCAGGAACTATTGCGTTTTTGTCTACTGGGAAAAGTTTTTTAGGTAGAACTAAAGCTAACATGAAAGAAGCAAGCAGAAACCTAAATCCGAGAAGAAAAAAAGGTGGCATTGCTTTCAACAAAGGTTCGCCAACAACAATTGTTGATGCCCCTATAAGAGTACACAGAAGTATTATTAAATGTGAGTAGGAGTTGCTTCTCAATTTGGCTTTTGAATTTCTAGGGTAATATTAGGCTCCATAACTCCAAAAAATACTCCGCCATTTGCTATTAATAATCCCTTAAGAAACAAGTGAGTAATTTTTTGGATAATAATTCTTATTATGTTGATAGCATTAATAGGGGGGATTTTATATCCGCGGACTTTTACAATTGGATTATCTAGATCACTCATTGATACAATTTGTCTTAATGAGTTTTCCGAAAATAAGTTTTCATGAGTTATGTCAGAGTACCGCTCAACAATGCTCAGAGGATTGCCACCGTTTGGTACTGTAATTAATATCCGCCCACCTGGATTCAATTGTTTGAATAACAAACCTAGCATCGAAGTTAACGCAGATTTATTAACGTGCTCGACAATTTGTAACATGAAAATTAAATCGTATTTGTCGAGTTCGTTTTGAATCTTTACTAAATCTTCAACTGAACTAATCCAGCCGTTTCGAATATCAAGATTGTTTTTTAAATAATTCATCACACCTTGGTCGCGGTCTATGACGTCAACGGAAGAAGCTCCGCAATCTTTTGCAAATCTTATGAAACCACCAGTCCCAGGACCGATTTCTAAAACTTTACAGCCTTTTGAAATAAATCGACCAAAATTGTGACTTAAGTATCCACCTAACCTAACACTAGATGTTTTATCCTGAATATTTTCTAGATAGTTTAAGTAATCAGCCATTTTTATTTTAGAATTTATAGGTTGGCAGCTAGTTGATCGATATGCGATTCATCAATAATAAGAGGTGGTAATAATCTTAGTACATTAGGATGACCACTTGTACCAGTTAATATTTTTTTACTAAGCAATTTTGCCTGATATTCTTTTGCTGGTTTATCAAGGAATAGTCCTAACAGAAGCCCGTTGCCCCTAACTTCTGAAACCATCTGTAATTTTGATAGTGTTTTCTTGGCGTATTCTCCGATTTTCTCAGCATGTTTATGAATTTGGATTTTATTAATATGATCAAACGAAGCTTTAAGTGCAGCCATTGCCATGGGGCCTGCTCCGTAAGTTGAACCAAGGTCGCCAGATTTTAAAGTTTTTTCAACTTCTTCAGTTACGGCAAGCGCTGCAAGAGGAAAACCAGAAGCTAGTCCTTTTGCCATAGTAATCATATCAGGAGTTATGCCACATGATTCGGCGACAAAAGGTTTACCAGTTCGGCCAATTCCTGTTTGAATCTCATCAAAAATTAACCAAGCACCAACTTTAGAACATTGCTCTCTTAAAGCTTTAAGAAAATCATT
>JBILET010000238.1:0-3529 GCA_044351935.1 Bdellovibrionota bacterium | reverse complement strand
AAATTAATTCTACAACTGGCCCGTAGTAATAAGAATTCATGTAGGTAAAACTACTTTTATCAGCGCCGAATGTACGAAAATATTCATAAGTCATTCGACCATATTCAGCTTGATATATTTCGTCCCAGCTAATTCCGTAATCTTTGAATGTTAGAAAGATTGTAAAAAACAAAAAGATCAGCAATGCGTATGAAATCGCATCTATTATTTTTGTTGAATTAATATGGTTGTATTTTGATAATTTTAAGATAGCAGAAAGTATATTATCTTCAAACAACAGTAACTATAAATATAGAATCCAGTCTAATTTATGCAATAATTTTTCTAGAGAACGCTGGTTTTTTAGGATCTGCACCATACTCCACTAGATCCTCTTGTTTTATTTCTGGCACTATGTGGCGCTCAACTTGGCTAGCTAAACTTTTGCTTAAATAATTTATAGAATAAGGGACATGATTGGAGTGGCTAGGTCTGTTTAGCCTTATAGGTAGTGCGCTGCTGTATTTATTGTTAGTAGATTTAATATTAGTCATTGCAATTTAGCCCAAAGACCTCACTGCAATAATACCAATATTTAGTTCTTAGTCATCTAAAAATAATAGAAAAATCACTTAATTTTCGGCGGCTTTTTGCTTGGCTTCGTTTAGCTCCATAAAATGATCGTATTCTTTTTGGAGCTTTAGCCATTCAATAGAGGTTTTACCAAATAACCTCGAAAGCTCTCGCGAGAATTTATCATCAACAGGGCGTGCACATTGTAGGAATAGCTCAAACTCTTCGATTTCAACTTTAATAGAGGGTATTAATCTATCTAAAGTCAAATTACGTTCTCGCATAATCTCTTGGATGATAATTCCAGGATGCTGAGGACTTTTTTTCTTTGATTGTCGTCTTTTCCTTGGCGAGGTAGAACCCGATGAAGGCGGAGCAATATTTTCAAAAACTTCTATCAGCTCTTCTGCATACTGTTTGGCATCTTGGTTAAAAATACTACTTAAACTCTCGGAAATATTTTTTAGCTCTTTGCGAACCGCAATTGATGGATCTTTTCCGGCTAATAAGTTATTTGCCATTTGATCAATTCTATTTGCACTTTCTAGAAATAAGAACCTGCTAGCTCGTTTCTGACGTTCAAGAGAATCAATTTTCTCTTTATTTGCTTTGACCGCCGTTAACAAAGTAGTTAATTCAACACTAGAGTACGGTTCTGCAATGAATCCAGATGCGCCATCTAGAAACAGCGAAGTGACAGAAGTAGTCGTATTTTGAAGTTGTCGCTCTAGAGTAACTATAAATAATGGGCACTTATGACCTAATGATTCTGTACATCTCTTAATCAATTCAGAGATAGCATCACTCCCAAAACCAAAAGAAATAAATACAACGTCAAAATCTTTAAATCTGTCTAGGGATTCTTTAGCCTCACGTATAGATAAAACAAATTCACTAGTAGCTTTATATACTGAAGATTTAATGACTTCGCGCAACCTAGATCGGCTGGTTATGTCAGAATTAATGATGTACAGCGATAGGCCGTCTAAATTCAAAGCAAATGCCATTATTAGTTAAATTTATCCCTGATACTTAGTCGGTTCTAAATGCTTAATACTTGATTATTATAGCCATTCGACCTTAATGAATGGGGGAAAATAGCAAATTTTCCTACCTAGCTTTACGCCATCTGGTTGTATATAAAGAGTAAATGCAAACCTCAAAGATTAAAAGCTACCACTCACCTTATATCTCATTATTCTTATTGATATTTTCTGTAATGTTAACTTCAAAGGTTTTTGCCTGTGACTATTGCGGAATCTACACGCCTCTTCAAGTACGCGAAAGACAAAAGGGCCAGCTCGATCTAGGTGTCCGCCAGGATTTAATTGGATATTCGAAAACAAGACTTAACGGAGACAGCGCTCCAGGTCTTGGAAGCCAAAACGTCAAAATTAATGTCACAGAATTAACTGCCCAGTATTCATTGTCTAATAGATTCTCTTTGCTTTTAGCTGTTCCACTTATTAATGAAAATTATAAAAGACGAATCACTGATGGCATTGAGCGAGGCAGTGAAAGTGGAATAGGTGAAGTAGCGTTATATGCTGATGTAACTTTAGCAAGAAAAGCGCTGACAAATGGTGGATATTTCCAGTGGGATTTTTTTGCGGGAGCTAAACTTCCAACTGGCTCCTCTGATGCTTTAAATGAACTACCACCAGTAGATGCACAAAGTGGAATCTATCAATCTGCACTTGCATTAGGGTCTGGCTCGATAGATTTTCCGATAGCTACTGGGATTAGACGTGAAACAAGCAAATGGTTATTAGATGCAATCATTCAGTACAATATTAGGACCGAAGGTGACTATAGTTATCAAATCGGTAACGATCTTAGATGGGAATTTGGAGTTGGAAAAAGATTTATCGAAGAAGATGGATTCTCGGTTAATACTCAAATTTTTCTTTCGGGTCTAACAAAAGACCAAGATACTCAATCGGGCCAAGATGTTACTAATTCAGGCAGAAGTTTTTTATCTATTGGTCCAAAAATAGAAGCAATTTGGTCAAATAAATATACAGTATTTGGACGAATTGATATCCCGATGAGCATGGATAACGATGGACTTCAGAATCTACAAGATCATCGTGGGATACTTGGCTTTAATGTTAGATTATAGCAGTACAAATAATCTATATTGGACCTGTGATTAACTGGGAAAAACAAAACGAATCACCATGGGATGATATAAAAGCTGCAGACTTTTATTCATATCCTAATTCAACCGTTGTGCCCTACGTTGAGGTTTCATTAGAAGATATTAAACAAGCTCCAAGGCCGCTTTGGATAACAGACCTTCATCCTGATAGTTCAATTGGTAAAGTTGTTGAGGATAAAGAAGGCACATACTGGATAGAACTTCCAGAAACATTTAAGTCATATCTAAGCTCACTAGAGCCAAAGTATCAGAAAAAATTTGATAAAAATTTAAATCTAAATCAACAACTTATAATTCAGCATGATATTCCCGGCGTAATCGACAAAGTTTGGAGCCACTACGTCGACCGGTTAAATCATCTAGCAGCTCGTAATGGAGCAGAAAACTACACAGAAGAAGAACTTAAATTTAGGTATGCATTCTACACTGGCCGTGACATGCATACTTTGACAATTATTAACCCTAACGAGCCTGACTCATCAAAAAATATCATGGCTGTAAATGTAAGCCAGTGGAAAAACTCAACGGTCTATGACTTAGCATGCATGATTAATCCAACCCCCGAAGCTCTTTCGCGATCATTGGGAACATTTGCAATTCTAAAAAATATTGAATTTGCTATAAACTCAAAAATATCCAGGTATGACCTTTTAGCTTGCAACTATGGATATAAAACTTCATTCGGCGCAAAAGAGCATAAACTAAAAGCTATAATTATAGCAGACGACGAATTTTTAAAGAGCTACAATATACCAGTAAAATTAAAATCAGATATCAACTTCTAAACATATGAGCAATAAGGCAATCAATAAATCT
>JBILET010000235.1:0-3554 GCA_044351935.1 Bdellovibrionota bacterium | reverse complement strand
GCTGTATTGCTCTTGCTTTAGTATCATAGCAAAAGCATCTCCCTTTTGTAGGTCTCTTCGAAAGTCAACTCGCTCGCCCATCATGTCAACAAATTCATCCACGGTTGCGTAAGCAACATCAGATCTTCGGGCAGCCTCAATCAAAGAAGATTGTATCGAGCCAGAAACTATTCGTTCGATAATTTGCGGGGCATCAGAACTTACATCTGCTGTGAATTGATTTCCTACTCCTCTGGAAATATCTACACGAGAAGACGAAGAAAGCCTCCAACCAAATGAAAGGACTGTTCCATCGGTATCAACTTTAACAGTTACAATTGAGGATTTAGGAATTATTGTCGGTAAAGATGCTATTTTTAATGATTGAATTACTAGTGTAGTTTCTAAAGGATCCGCAGATAGGTTCTTCTCCCAGAAATCAGCTACTTGTATTGCCGATGATGTAATATGTTTACGAACTGGAGATAACGATGATACTTCGCTCGAGCGAGCTAAAGCTAAATTTTGGTTTGATAAAAATGAAGCTGGAATAAGTGAGGATTGAGATAATGAGATGTTTTGAGGATGTATTCTTGCTACAATTTTTTCTAGTATAACGTTCTGGCTGGGAGGCAATATAATGGGAGAATCCTCTTTGCCAAAAGTTGTAACACATGAGTAAGCAACAACACCCAGTAGCAACGTCGATAGAAAAAGTTTTTTTATCCAGTGGGTATGGCTCATTTTACTTTAGAGAATGTACTTGATGACAGCAGTTGTCGCAATTGATTTAGGGCAGGTCAGGACAGGAGTCGCATTGGGAGATGATCAGATCCGAATAGCTCACCCATTCGAAGTTTGGCCAACAAAAGAGTTAGAAGATAGATTACTAGACATTATAAAAGAGCGTTCTATAAAGATATTAGTTATCGGAATCGCCCTTAACTCGGATGGGAGTGAATCTAAGATGTCTCAAAAGGCTAGATCCTTTGGAAGAAGGATAAAAAGAAGGGCCGATATTAAAACAGTGTTCGTGGATGAGTTTGGAAGTTCGATTGATTCTGTGGATAGGTTTGGCGAGTCTAATATTACTGGTATCAACGCAAGTGACGCGCACGCAGCCGCAATTATTTTAGAGAGATTTTTTACTAGCGAGAAAAAATGAATAGTAGGTTTATAAAAATAACTGTTTTCTTAGTTTGCGTAATTGGATCTGTATTTATTACTTTAAGTTTTTTACGCCAAACATTTACTGCTCCTCTAGATCCAAATCAGACAAAAATAGAAATCTTTGAAATTGCTCAAGGAAAAGGGTTAACTCAAATTGCTCAAGAATTACGAGATCGCGCACTGATAAGAAGTGTGTTCGGTATGAAAATGTTAGCAAAGCTGCTGTATGATTCCGCAACTGTTAAAGCGGGCGAGTATGAGTTAAGTGCTTCGATGACGCCCAAAGAAATTCTAAAAAAGCTAATTAGTGGCGATATTATTAAGCGAAGAGTATTAGTTAAGGAAGGTGCAACAGTTTGGGAGATTGCTCAAGCATTAGATCAAGCAGGTGTCGTTACTAAAAGTGATTTTTTACATGAAGTTACAGATGCTGGTTTTTTGAAGAAAGCAGGGATTACGGCTCCTTCGTTTGAAGGATACTTATTCCCCGAAACGTATTTTTTCTCGCGTCCAATTACTAGCCAAGAAGTAATTTGGCAGATGTTTGAACTTGCTGAAAAAAAATGGACCGAAGAATATTCTAATCAAATGGAAGCGCTGTCTTTGACTAGACATGATATCCTAACTTTAGCTTCGATGATTCAGAAAGAAAGCGCTTCAGAGGACGAAATGCCACTAGTATCTTCAGTTTTTCACAATCGCATGAAGCAGGGGATGAAAATGCAATGCGATCCTACTGTTATTTATGGGATACCAAATTTTAATGGTAATTTAACGAAAGAGGATCTTGAAACCGATCATCCATATAACACTTATACTCGCTATGGATTGCCAATAGGTCCTATTTCAAATCCTGGTGAAAAAGCTATACGTGCTGCATTATTTCCTAGAGCTTCAAACTATCTTTATTTTGTAGGAGACGGAAAAGGACGACACGTCTTTTCGGAAAACTTAAAGGACCATAATCAAGCAGTTCAAGAGTATCAGATTAAGCCTAATTTAAAGTGAGCAATTCGCCACAAGATAACATTAGTGAAATAAAAAAAATCTTTGCAATCTATCGTCGCAAAGTATTTCTGCGAGCATTTATAGTTGCAATAACTATAATTATTAGCTCAGCACTTTGTTATGATCTTATAAATTCATTAACAAAGTCGAATCTAATCTCCATTATAGTTACATTTTTTACTTTTGTAGCGACTTCCTATTTATTCGAACTACATTTGATAATTAAAAATCTAAAAATTCAAAATGACGTAAATTCACTAGAGGAAAAATTAAATTCAGATTTAAGGCTTACAACAGTCTTACTTAATAATGAAATTCCGGATGAAGACCCTAGAATTAAATATGTACAGGCTCAGCTAGTCGATATTGTTAAATCAAACAATATAAAAGCATTTAGTGTTGAATATAAAAAATCAGCTTTTATTTTCGCTGGCGTGATTATAGCAATTTTTATTGCTCAGAAATTTATATTTAGTTCTGAAAGTATTGATTTATTGAGTCTTGATACAGCTACCAACTTAAATCCCGAAATTAAAATATTACAACAAATTTCCCAAGATAAAGAAGTGCCAAGTGAAATTAGAAATGCTGTGGAATCTGTAATTAAAACTGTAGAAATGAGTGATTACCAGCAAACTGGCGAATTAAACTCAGCATCTATGGATGCAGTTGAGGACGCGCGCAATAAAATTGAACAGTACCAAGAAAAATTACAAAATTGGCAGACAACTAATCAACAGCCAACTGCCACACCGACTGCATCACCTACTGCAACAATATCAAAAGACTCCAAGTCGGGGTCAAAAGACGATAAGAAAGAATCTAAGCAAGACAATCAGCAGAAAAAGGAAAACGATAAAAATAAAGAAGGACAAGTTAACTCTAAAGAAAAAGATAGTAATCAGCAGTCACAATCAAATTCCGATCAGAAGCAAGATAGCGGACAAGGTAAATCTGAAAAAAATGAATCTAAACAGGGATCCAATAATTCAAATAGCCAGCAGCAACAAGAAAGTAATCAATCAAGTAGTAACCAGCAGGATAAGCAAGACAACCAAAGCCAACAGGATAGTAATCAACAAAAATCATCAGATAGTAAAAATAAAAACGATCAGCAAAATAACCAAAATCAAAACCCTTCAGATTCAAAAGAATCTAATAGTCAGCAGTCAAACCCAAGTCAAGACAACCAAAAACAAAATGATGGGCAAAAAGATCAACCAGGTTCTGACTCGAATCCTAACCAGAATCAATCTGGCGACAAGCAAGGGATTAGTCAAAAACTAACTGAAGCAAAAAAATCATTAGATCAATTGAAAAATAAAAATGACAAAAATAACCCTTCGGATGATTCTAAATCAAACAAAGAAACAAATCCTAATGATAAAAGTGACTCG
>JBILET010000234.1:0-3558 GCA_044351935.1 Bdellovibrionota bacterium | reverse complement strand
GTCATAATTTAGTGTCAGACCACCATTAAGCTTTGCCAAATCATAATATAAGTCTCCAAATTGGAGTTCTCCTGCAAAATCTTGCCTCCAATCTAACAACGTAAATTTATTTGTTACTCGGTCAAATAAAACATTATCGAATTGTAGATCACCATGAAATACAACAGGTATCCCATCTGATAACTGATCCCAAGGTACTTTACTTAGTAAGGATTGAGTACTTGGAACAATATGGCTATTTATACAAGTCTCTGATTCTTCATTATATTTTTTATGATATGCATCCAAACGCTCAAGAGTTTTATTTTTATAAAACTTTGTACATAAGGTTTTTACTTTGGCTGAGTCGGCATCTATTCGTTGCCATAGGTTAGATTCAAGCCAATTCAAAAAATCATCAAATACTTTGGTAGAACAATCTTCATATAATGTCCTACCTGCAATAAATGGATAACTAAAAAATCCATGTGCATTATGAGTTATATTAGGAAAAGCTATAGGCTTTTGTTTAGCACGCGCAACACGGTTATTCGAGATGTTTTCGTCAGCAAAAAATTTTATGACCTTTGCATTAATGATATAAAGCGTTTCGTCAGGCTTACTAAAATCATATTCTTCGTACTTCTCGTTGAGTGCTTTATACTTTGCTTCGGTACCTGTATCATACCAAGTTATATCAACAGCATGAGGAGAATGGTTTTGGATTAAAAGCTCGATGCCGCTTGATAATTGATGCTCACCTTTGACTAAAGACGGTTTTTCAAGGGCTTTCCAAAACTCATTATAGTTTTTTATGTAACATAACCCAGTAAACGCGCGAAAATTTTCACCTTCAACATGCGCTTTATCAATTACTTTAACAATTGTATTTTGATTTAATTCAAAATTACAGTACTGATTAGATTCTGATGGAGGTACTTTTGCAACGCCAAACCAGTCGTATTCAGCGTCCAAAGGTATTTCTTCATCCCATAAAGTATCACATGAAACAAAAAAGAATGGTCTTTGTAGTTTTTCTTTACAACACAAAAGTGAATATCCAGGACCGCTCCCGGGTTGGTTATAATTATCAACCTGACAGTATTCAACATCTAAGTTTGGATGAGCAGCACAGATATAGCTTTTGACTTGATCTGACTTATTTCCAAGCGCGATAATAAATTTTGAGTTCGATGGGAATTTTTCAAAAATTCTACTAATTACTGCTTGCTTACCAATTGGCAATAAAGCTTTATTTAGGACCGAACCTAACTTTCCTAGCCTTGTTCCACTTCCTGCTGTTGGAATACATACTAATGGCGCTATATCACTTGGGTGCATGTTCTGCGTCTATCCTTCCATCGGGGCGATTACTATCATCGGCAATACGCACAACATCATCAAGATGCGGAGTAGAAGCTTCATATAAAAGAATATCAGTGACTGCTTCTAAGCGATGCAAAGTAGGCGGAGTTACCGAAACAATTGAAACAGCATCTAGATCTACAGTCTTAATA
Source organism: Bdellovibrionota bacterium (assembly GCA_044351935.1). Taxonomy (GTDB): domain Bacteria; phylum Bdellovibrionota_C; class UBA2361; order UBA2361; family JBIKWN01; genus JBIKWN01. The sequence continues at coordinate 2,062 of JBILET010000234.1, read as the reverse complement.
TCCTCTGATGTAACTGCACTATTAGGTACATTAGTAGCATTGTAATGTAGCTTTGCTTGACCACTTACAAGTACATTAGTTTCACTTTTAAAATTATGGTACTGCAAACTGGTTTTGTGAGTAGCTTTAATAAATATCTGCTTTAGTGCATATCCAGGATGTTGATCATTAATCCAAAGCTCGTGTCCCCATGGTTTTGATACTTTTTTCAATTGCTCAAAGGTTCTGTAGGTAATTGAAGTTGGCAATATTGATTGCTTAACTCCCGCAACTAGTACTTTTATTTCACCACCGTTAACTTCCAAACACAAAGAAGATGATTCAATCTGGAAAGCTCCATGCTTAGTAATTTGACCTGGAAATTTATCACAAGCTACAACCGCATCATTGGTTTGATCATAAATAAAAACTGTGAATGAATTTAAATCGTCAATTAATAACTTTTGTCCTTTTGATATCGTTTGATACCTATATACGTAGGGACTAGAGCAAAATTCAAAATAAGATTTTTCATTGAGTTTTGGGCTAGAAACTCGATTACCACCAAAATTATTATTCATCATAGTCAAAGCATTTCATTCTTACATCTTATACGTCAAGATGAGTGTTAATTGTAATGTCAGATTTCACCAATGGAGTAGATTCCTCGCTGCTAATCTGCTTTCCTAACCCACCAAAATACCCCATGCTCCAAATCATTCTTTTTAAACATGTCATTAGTTGCACTGTAATATGTTCATCTAGGTCTATTCGCTCCTTTCGCTTGGCAGCGTGAGCAATTTGGTTTTTGATTTCGATAAATTTGGGATTCGAAAATGAATAGTGACCAGAAATTATTGCCTTATCCATATCGGACGCGTCACTCTCTTCACACATCCACTTATCCCATTTTTTCGAGTCATAAAATATCTGTAATGTTTCATCTAATAATTTATTTAGACCTAGCTCTAAACATAATGAAACGATTATCTTGGATTCAAATACACCTATTTCTGGCGCAACATTTATACCACCAATGTTCAACTTACGCCTAAAAGACATTGAGCCATCACTTAAGTAGTCACCGTTATGCTCTTTAATATAGACACCGTTGATATATGCTATATCAGATAAATATCTGATAGCTTTCTCCATAGATTCTACTGCGTACTTCTGATCGTAAGCTTGATTTTTTCGCCCATCAGTCAGTCCTACATTTTTCATTTCCTTAACTAAAGTTCCTGTCTGGACGACACAAAATAGAGGTCTTTGTAAGCTATTTTTCTCACAAAAAGTTGTCATTGCTTTTAGGAATGTCACAAGTTCTTTCGGATCCGAGAAATGTCCGTTTTGCTGTTCCGCCCCTACTTCAATCTCTACACGCCTACCAAGTTGCCTAGCTGTATCACATACAAAGGTATAGAGGTCGAAGATCTTATCTAATGTAACTTGATCAGTTAATGCCCCACCTCTTAAAGATGGATCTATGTGGATCACATCGAATCCGGCAGTTATATCTTCCAACATCGAGATTCTTGCTCTTTGCATCGCTAGATCATCGGGCAAATCATTTTCTGATGCACCTTGCCATGGGCCACCATGGTCTCTGCACAATGGGACATAACCATAATCACGGCTATGAACATATTCTGCAAATGTTCTTGTATTCCAATTGTTAACATATCCTCCGCCAAATTCCTCACAGTCAACTTGTCGTCTACTTGCGATCAACGGAATTGGTTTTTTTAGACGATTAGCTAATCGTATTACCGCTTCGACAGAATTTTTTGACATTGGACCCATACAAAGAACTGGATGATTGTTCTGACGCATGTATGATCTAAGATCTATGATATTACGATCGGAAGTTTCAAAAATTTTTGTGTGTGCCATCTGTCAATCCTTTGAAATTAAACCGACCATTTACCACTCATCGAGATACCCGATGGCGGTAGTTTTGTTCGATCATATCCAGTAAAAAATTTTTCTAGTATGTGTAGCGCAGCTTCTGCTACTGCTCTGTTGCCGCCTGCTCGTTGAGTAACATATTTAGCACAAGACCTTGCATGAGGATCCGCATCTG
>JBILET010000287.1:0-3124 GCA_044351935.1 Bdellovibrionota bacterium | reverse complement strand
GCGCAGCACCACTTAACGAAGAATTCTGAACTTTTACTGCTTTTACAGGCATCTGGAATAACGATTCCCAGTCGACTGTAGCCGCTAAAGAGGTAGAAGTAGTAAGAAAATCCTCTAACAGGGCAAAGTCTTGTGGAGTGATATTAAGCGAAGATTTTTTATTTTTAATTAGAATATCAAAAAATTTATTTTGTATTTCTGGCGTTATATCATGTTTATCTTTAATTTTTGGATGTGGATAGGCAGCTATAATTGATTCTAAATATAAGCTTATAAAATCGCCCTTGGATAGTTCGCCTACTTTCGCCACTTTCCAACGGTCATTGAGCTCGTCTGGATCTAATCCGCAATACTGGATGCAATTTACAAGCGCAAGAATAATTCCCTTATCGATATTTGATAACGTATATGGGTCCTTTATAAATTCAGCAGAAATTTGATTTAGTAATGATTGCTTTAATGATTCTGCGTACCCACTTCTACACAGATGTTCCGAGGCTAGCGCAATTCGTAGAGAAATATTCGAAAATCCGGATGCATATGGCGTGAAATTTAAAATAGGAATTTCATAAAATTTCTGCACAGATTTTCGGACCTGTCCAGATGCAGCAAAATCAAAAAATTGATCTAGTATAGTATTTAGTTGCCTAGGATCCGTAGCGTTGCGAGCTGAAAGGGCCCCAAATGTCAGTACTCCTGTCATTTCTTTCATTACTAAAGAAATATAATCGTGGTCAGATCTTCCATCATAAGGTGGGATTGAAATAGCAAATTTTGCAACTAATTTTTCATACTCTTTGAGATAAGATTTATCTTTATATATAACTAGGACTAGCCCTTCAATCACTGCTCTTGAAAGTTCAATTGCAGTGGTCGCTTTAGATAGATGCTCTTCTAATTCTGAAAAATCAATCTGACTTCTAAAATCCCTATCTAAAGAATCGATAGAATTTATAACTGTAGGGTTATCAATAAATCCACTGACCAGATCATTAATATTTTTACATAGGATTTTATTACTCAAAGCTTGGTTAAATATCGATAAAACTGCAGCGTATCTTTGTATTCGACCAAAAAGTGGAGATTGTGCAAACAACTTCGATGGATCCCTTTGCATCTCTAGTACTTTTGAATATTGATCAGGGAAAAGACGTGGGTTCTCGTCCTGATTAGACAAAAATCTAGGGGCATAAGCAGGCCCTTCAAACGAGGCAAAGTGAATCTTAATTGGAGTATCTGTTAAAGCTAAGCTACCGCCGTTCAATGTGAACTTAGGTGTTTCATACTCAATAGCAACAATCGAATTTATATCAAAGATTTTAGTTGTTACAGCATCGAGTAGGTCCTGGCTTGATTTCCTCTTAAGATCTTCAAGTGTTGTTTGTGCTTGTTCATGATCAGAGTGAGAGAAAACATAATACCCAAGCGCTAAATCAGCAAGGCGTAAGACTCCCCCGATAATATTATTAGCACTAACCCCTTCTGTGTGATGAACCGAGGTCGCTTGCGCAGATCCATTGTGAATTGCAATTTCGTAAAGATAACATAACTCTTCATTGGTTAACCCAGAGTCAAAAGCAATGCGGTCATCTAAAATTATTTGACCAGGTACCGTTTTTGATACGGCAAGTGTTCCAAACTCAATATTTATCTTTGACCCAGGTTTAACAATAATGCCACCTGGCACCTGATCGGAAGCATAAAACGATTCTCGGGTTTCATTAGAACTAGCTTTTTTAGAAGTTGCAGATACAGAAGAAAATTTGTTTGCAATATGAAACTCCTCTAGGGCGTCTTCGAGAGGTGTTAGAATCCTAGGAAGATTCGATGGCCCAGACGTTTTTTTCATTTTTAATGCGGCTTGTCCAAGTTCAGTTGTAATTTTTTTTAATCCATACTCAACATTTGGAAATCGATTTAGTGCAGACCTAACATCTTCAATTGGGATTTGGTTGATCGAAGTGACACTTGTGTTATGAAGTAGATTTGGAAGCTCGGCCGTATGCCAATCAGAAAATCCTAGCCTGTTATCTAAAGTAGTCGCGGCCATCCAATCGTCAAATTGTACAAATTGCCTACGACCTGCAGAGTCATTTGGAATATAATCTAGCTTTTGCTGCAGTGGATTTTCACTATCTCTATTTTTTTATTCTTAGGATCGTTAGTCTCATATGAATACCTTGATTTTGTATTGCCTTCATAAACTAGTGCAATAACATCCCCTTCAGCCTCAGAAGCGTATCGCTTTGAAGCTTCGTTCCAAAGTGCATTACGGATTTCTCTTGATAATGGCGGTTTCTCACTTAAAATTGCATCTATAAGCGCTCTTCCACCAGCTGTATGCTCAATTGTGTGAAATCCATCGGGTGTTTCAGGAAGGGTATTGATTCGTTTCTCCAAAGGAAGATTAGCATTCATTAGGCGATTTTGACGATCCAGCCAAAAGTGATCAGTGTATTGTAGATTTGTATAGAAAATCGCTGCGGAATTTGGGATTTTCCAGTTGGAAGATTGTTTTTCAGGATCAAATAAAGTTTCATATTTTTTTAGGGTAGCGGCTGGCAAATTGTTGATTGGTGAATCTTTAGCAAACACGGAAATTACCTCCCCAACCTAAATTAATTTCATCTATATGCTGTTCAAAGAGTTTTTTATCTTCGTTAGTAAACCGAGACCCATCAGACCAAAGGTAGTCTATAACCATTAAATCGTTGCTATTTGAAGTTGAATTAGAATAATCGGTTAGTACATCTGCATAATAAACTGCTATAAATTTTCCACTTGGATGATTATAGTCGCCACATGTTCTTCCACCTGGCCTAAATATATACCCCGCTTCATTAATATATCCTCCTCCTTCATGATCTCTAAACTTTGAGGGAGTTTCTTGTTTCGGAGGTTTACGTTTAACAACTAAGGCTTCTCTAGCTTTTGATAGCATCTCTCCATCAAGATCACGAAAGCGGCTTTCGTCATCTGAAATTACATATCTAGCTAGCCCTAAGAGACCTTTAGTAAGTTTATATTCTGGATTGGAGAGTTCTAAAAATAAATTTTTAAGCAATAAGATATCACTTTGAGTAAAGGGGGAACCATCACTCCACTGTTTTTCAAATAAGAAAAA
>JBILET010000233.1:0-3565 GCA_044351935.1 Bdellovibrionota bacterium | reverse complement strand
ACTTATGCTCTCTTAGATCTAGTTTTAAGAATTGAGATTCGAATACATCCATTACATCCATGCCACTAGATATAGAACCTAAAGTGACAGAGTAGATCCTTCCATCAGGACCCTCTTTAAAAACATAACGTAACGAACATTCCGGCCCATTGACCTGGGTGAGATCTGATGGCGGAATCGGACTTTTTAATGCATCCGCCCATAGATATTCTTTCGTATTAATTGAATTCATCTTATCGTTTTAGCGTATTTTCCTTATGTTATGAGAACTATTTCGGATCGGTGACCTAAATACAGAAGAAAACTTTTACTTAAGCACCTGGAATGACTGCACAATCAAGAAATTAATTTCGCGGGGGCACCTTCAAACGGCTATATTATTTGTAAATAGTAAGTTTCAATATTATATTATTAGAACAGTAAGTGCAGAAAAAATTTATTGCTTAGTCAGAGCTTGTCGAATATTATTTGCTTGTAATTTTTATTTAATAGAATTTCATATGTCAGTCAAAAAAATATTACTACTTTCTGTTTTGTTAATTTTACCATGCTACTCATACTCTCAGACTAGCCAAAAAACCGAACCATCCTTAGTTGATAAAAAAATTTCTGATTGTAGTAGCCAATTCACCGCAGACACTTGGGCATGTGCGCGTAAATGCATGACGAATTCAAATTTCGATCCAAAAGTAGATCCACAGCAATGTTATAATGAGTGTATTTCTAATCCTTGCATAGATCTAGCTAGATGCTTGGGGATAAAGTCTGCCTGCGATATTAACGGTAAACAAATTACAGGGGATACACCAAAAGGATTCTAACCTTAGAAACTTTTTTACTGTTATATTTGCCTTTCAAGGCAAATATAACAGTTACATCAAGTATCAACCCTGTCACTACTTAATATTCTGCAAAATATTTCAATACCCTCAATCTGTCGAATTAATTTGGTTTTCAGTGCAGTAAAAATGTTCCCACATATAGATGCTTAATAAATGTGGTGTTTCCTCATCTAGTCTTACTCTGAGAAATAACAATCTGCTCTGCCAGCAGATTGTTGCGAGGGAATTTAGCTTTCAAGGGCTACATCCACTTGTCTAGATTCTTCTGGTGTTGTTTCTATTAAATTAATAGATAGCAACATAAAACAATTTTAAGTTATTTAATTAATTGATTTTATTTAACTATAATTATCTGAACCGTTTATAAGTAATCTTACGATTACTTACTATGACAGGGTTTAGTGATATTAAGAATTCAGCCGTAAAGGTTTCAGACTCGGGTCTAAAAAATTTACCTAGACCAGAGAATATTGATGATATTCGAAGCTTACTTAGAAACGACAAAAATAGTTTTCCAGTTCCACAACTTGAATTTAATAAACCTACAAAACCTCAGGTTGCAACTGACAGTCAGCCAACATTTACTCCTTCGGTCAGTACAGAAAATCAAGATTTACGTCCGGGTACACCTGGCAAGCTGAATATACCAGGTGAAAAAGATCCGCTTGATGTTATCTATATGGGTACATCAACTAATGGAGACCCGATTTATGAGTTTGCCAATGGTGCTTGGAAACAAAACTTTGGACAATTTACAATTACAAAATCAGATGTAGTAAACCCTGATAAAACACAAAGCCAGGCCTATTCGATAAAATTTAATAAAGGCGATTTTGCTGGCACTGAGTTTACGATAGTCGATGGAAAAATTATATTAAATAATGTTAATACTGACTTTGGTCCTGCATCGTTATCATATAATTTGAAAAATGACGATATTACTCTAACTATTAATTCTGGACCATTTGCAGGTTCAAATTTAAAATACGATCGTAGTACTAATCAATTTAATGGATATTCGGTACAGACATCTGCTGGCAGTGCCAATATTTCTATTTCGCTTGCGCCCCCTGAAAAACCTAATCCAGGACAAGGTGTTCATCAGTCAGGACATGTAAAACCTAACAATGGTATTGGGGCAGCTATAGGGATAAAGGATCCAAACGAAAAAATTACATCAGGTATTGGAGCAATATCTGGAATTGCTGCTGGGCTATCTGGAGGTAAATTTAATCAACAAAATCCAGAATATCAAGTTAACGTCTCATTTACAGATGGGCCTTTTAAGGGTTCCAATTTTACTTGGAATCAATCTACTCAATCATTTTCTGGTTCTGTGCCGATTGATTTAGGGCATGGACCAAATCGTGTTGACGGAAATTTACGTTTTGATCAAGAAACTGGTAAGTGGTCTTTAAATGCGCAGGTTACAGTTAACGGAGTACCTGCACATTTAAAGTATGATGTCTCTGCTGGGGACGGTAAGAAACAAGATGGACATAACAATGCATCTTTAACAATAAAACCAAACGGCACAAAAGACGAATATCAACTTAATATTCAAGACGGAAAAGTAACGTCAGTAATTATAAATGTTAATGGAAATAGATCCAATTTTACTATGACTTATGGACCAAATCAGAATTTAACTGGTTCCGATCCTAAAGTTGATCCAATTAGTTTTTTGCAAAGTACTCACATACTTGCAGGTATAATGAATCCAAATAAAGTTAGTACAGACAGACCAAATAGCAATCAAGATATGACATCACCTGGAGCACTAAGTTGGTTAGTGTCCATGACATCAGATCAATTTCCAAATATTCAGCAAGTTCAATTCCAATTTGATCCTAGCGGAAGATTTATGGGCGCGTCGGTTCAATACCAGGATGAGCATAATCCTGTGCCAACATTTAATGTTAAACCTGACAAAAATCCAACTAGTATAACATTATATAATCAGCAAACTGGACAAGCGATTGAAGATGTTCAAGCTAGTATGCCAAGAATCACTTTGATGCAATTAGCAAACAGCACACAAGCAACTCTTAATTACAATGAACAAACCGGCAAAATTCAAGGGTCTATTCAAGTGCCAATGCAAATAGATGGCGAGCACGTTTTCTTGAATTTTACGTATAACAGTGGCTCCAACAGAACCCCTCCTTTTAATGGCCCTTATTGGAGTGCCTCAGTGACTGACCCTAAATCAGGAAAACAGTATCAAGTAATTTACAGCGAATCAGGTTGGTATGTTGGCTATAACGAAAACGGAAAATTTAAAGTTTCACTGCATATAACTCCTGAAGGTCAAGTACAGCCTGGGGTAAGTTATAATAATGGGGGAGTAAATGCAGGTGTTGGGATTAACAATGGAAGGCCGACTTTTTGGTTGAATTTTGGTTATAAATTTTAAATTTATTATCGCCTAAAGTTATTCTTTATCAAAAAAATAATAATTTCAATACATTATAATTTTAAATTCCGTAAAAAATATACGGTTCGAATTTTCCACTTAAGTTAAATATATAGTCTGTCGACGTAAAAAAAATGAATTTAAAAAAAAATCCTACTTCTAGGTTTTCTAATCTTGATATATTCGTATGATGCATTCGCAGCTAGACTGTGGGGGCCTATGTTCGAGGAAGAAAACACCTTGATGAGACACAGTGCGATAGTGGGTATTGTCTTCTCATCAGATTCAGAAAAAGCAGCAGCTATTT
>JBILET010000232.1:0-3574 GCA_044351935.1 Bdellovibrionota bacterium | reverse complement strand
CATTAAATACTCTGTACTCTGGAGTTAATGGAGCTTGAGCAGCGCTTGTAACTAGCGGAACGATTCTAACATTTGATGCACCTCTAGAAGACTCAAGAGCCCGATCTAATTGGGACCTTGTTACTTGTTTTGATTCTTCAATTATACCAGCAGGAGTCGGTCTAACATTTTCTATCAAAACAGGAGTCACTGATGATTCATTCATCGAGCAACCAGAAGCAATCAAAGACAGAAGAAGTAACAGTGAAAGTTTTTTCATATTTTACAGAACTCCTCAATTGCAGATGGTTCCAATCGCAGCGCTCTATAACGCTCGGCAACAAGAATAGATCTTACAACAGAGTATGTATCATCTAGTGAAGCGTTGACTACACAATAATCTACTTCTGTTTTACTAAGCATTTCGTACTCTTTGCGAGCTGTTTCAAGACGACGCTGTATTTCGGCATCTGATATCGAACCCCGTGCTTGCATTCTTTCAGCTAAACTTTCCGGCGTTGGGGGAAGTAAAAATACCATCACGGTGCTTAAACTGTATGCCTTTCGAAATGAACAAGCTCCTCGAATATCGATATCTAAAATAAGGTCATTACCAGAATTAATAGCATTTTCTACAGCCTCCTTAGGGGTGCCGTAAAAATTCCCGTGAGTTTCTTCCCATTCAAAAAAATATCCTGCGTCTTTCTTTTTAATAAACTCATCACGGCTAACAAAATAGTAGTGCTGACCATTTACTTCGCCTTCTCGGGGAGCACGGCTTGTGTAAGATACCGAGGGACGTAAAGTTCGTTTAAACTCGGATAACAACTTTCTTGCCAGAGTAGATTTTCCACTTCCAGATGGTCCAAGAAGACAGAATAACAACCCTTTTCTTTGTATTATCGCCATAATTCTTATTCGATGTTTTGTACTTGTTCTCTTATTTGCTCTAGTAGAACTTTTAGTTCAATAACTATTTTAGTTATTTCGATCATCTGGGACTTTGAACCAATAGTGTTACATTCGCGTCCAATTTCTTGACACAAAAAATCTAACTCTCGACCGATTGAATTATCATTTTGGGATTTGTCAGATATTTTTTGTTTAAATTGTAAGATGTGAGATTCTAGTCTAGTCACTTCTTCAGTTACATCAACTTTATCCGATATCAGAACTATTTCTTGAGCTAATCTTTGTTGAAAAATTTCGTCTGTTTTATTGCTAGCAACCTCTGTTTGCGAAAAAAGATCTTGAACTCGTAATTTTAATTTATCGCATAGGACTTTTGACGAACCGCTATTTAATCTGGAGACGGTTTGAACTTGCTCTTGAAGTAAATTAAGTTGTTCACTAATAGTTGTGGCCAATTGTGCTCCTTCTGCAGTCCTCATCAAAAGTAGCTCATCAATTGCGCAAGTGACTGCTTGAAGAATATTTTGATTAACTTCGGACTCTTGTTCATCGTTTTCTAAGTTGGATTCGGAGATATTCACAACCCCAGACTGTAAAAGAAGAAACTTTATCGCTTCATCAGAGAACTTATAATCGGGGGCAATTGATTTAGTTCTTGAGGCAGCCTTAATAAAAACTTGGGCGTATTTATCAAGCAATTCTACATTTAGATGATCAGTAGAGTCAGATTTATTAACTAATGATTTTGTGGAAATTGATACGTCTACTTTGCCTCGCTTAAGTTTTTGAGAAATAAGCTTTCTAATTTGAATTTCAAGCCCAGATGAGATCGTTTTGGGATACTTACAGGCGACTTCCAAAAACCGATGGTTAACTGATTTAACTTCGACATCAAAAGCTACGCCGCTTACTAACTCTACTCGGGCGCGACCAAATCCGGTCATACTTTTCATGGTAGCGCCTCGACTTCAGATTTAAGTCTGGCTAAATCAATTGCAACTGTACCCACTTCAGAGACAACATATCCAGCAGCAACATTGGACAATTGGCCAGCCACAGCCACTGACGCACCAACCGCTAAAGCAGCAGTAAATACTGAAGTAACAGTGTCACCGGCTCCACTTACATCAAATACTTCTTGAGCAACCGTATCTAGACATACTCCACCTGGGATACCTTTTTCGGCAATCACCATACCGCCTTCCCCAAGAGTTATCATCATTAACTCAGAGTTCCACTTTTCCATTATAATTTGTGCAGCTTCTAGGGCAGATTTGTGATCTGTGATTTTCATTCCTGCAGCAGCCTCGGCTTCTTTTCTATTTGGCTTTGCAATCGTGATATTTTTATAAAGACTATAGTTAGATGGATGAGGATCTATAACCAAAGGAATTGTTTTTCTACCTAATATTCCTTTTATAGAGTTTTCGCTAAAACGATTCATTATGATCGGAGAAATTGCTCCCTTAGCGTAATCAGAAACTATTACTCCTGCTACATCATTAGCTGTAAAATGAGACTCAATTAATGACGCAAATGCATTTTGCAAAGGAGCGGACCTAGGAGACTTATCTTCTCTGTCGATTCGAACTATCTGTTGTGGGTGCGCGACGACTCTTGTCTTAAGTGAGGTTGGGTGTTCTCGATCAATAATAACACCATCTTTATCAACATTACTTTCACGTAATAATTTAAGAACCGTTGCACCTTCTTCATCATCGCCAACGTATCCGCAAACTGTAACCTTAACACCAAGGTTACATAGGTTTCTTACAACGTTACCAGCTCCACCTAATCTATCTTCGATTGATTGAACTTCAACAACAGGCACAGGCGCCTCGGGCGAGATCCTGTCGACTTTGCCCCATATATAGCGGTCCAACATTAAATCCCCTACTACTAAAATGGAACAGCCTGGGATTTTTTCAAGCGTCTGTAATAACTCTTTTTTTGACGGTAAAGTGCTCATAAATCATCTTAACGGTATCTGATAGCCCCACCAGAGGCAACCTCTAGACTCCTTAGTACATCACCAACTTTAATTAAACGCATACAAAGTGTATCTAATCCTGGGCAGTTACGCTGATAACACCCCTGACAGCCAATTCCAGACTGTACTACTAAATCCCTCATACCAATTGGCGCGACTCTTTCAGGAGAAGTTGGACCAAATAGTGAAACATAAGGAACACCAAAAGCTGCAGATATATGCCCAGGCCCAGAATCAGGCCCCACACCGACTCTAGCTTCATTAATGATCGCACATAATTGGCTTAAATTTGTTTTACCAACCATTGATATAAGTTTAGATTCAGCAAACTTAGGATTGGCCGTCAGTATCTGATTAGAAAGTAATTGCTGATCTTGAGTGCCAACTAACACCACTGATTCATTCTGGCTAAGTAAACTTTTGATAACTGAATCGTAACCATCAAAAAACCAATTTTTTGAATTCCAAGAACTTCCCAAAACTACGAATGTATAGTTCTTTGCCTTAAATCCAGATTGCAATAATGGATTTTCAATTTTAATTTGTAATTTTGTATTTGTATTAGATTGAATAGTACATCCAATAAATTTTGCAAATTCCTGATAATGATAGAATTTGTTATCCAAATCACTTACTTGCGAAATAGTGTGAGTTTGAAAGAAATGATTCAATTCTTTAGTGTTACTAGGATGG
>JBILET010000062.1:0-7328 GCA_044351935.1 Bdellovibrionota bacterium | reverse complement strand
TCTTCTTAGTTCATTTATATTTTCACGATAAAAATAAGAGCAAATCAGTATTGTGATAATAATTGTAGGAATAAAAATAATAAAAATGTATTGGCTATGAATAGCTAGCGCCGAGCATATCGCAGCAGAATAACAAAAGCGCACATCTTTTTTCTCGACTACTGTATATATGGATAATATTGCAGTGCTAATGAAAAAGTTAGCCATTACGTCAGAGCCAATAAATGCTGACTGACCCATCGTGCATGTATTAAAAAAATATAGCACAGATGCTAGTGGTCGATATTTCTGGAGTGTTTGCCCGGTTGGTAAATACAAAATGAGCAAGGAACAACAAAGGTGAAAAATTACTCCTACGGCCGGGATAAATTCAACGCAACTGAATTTATAAAACAATGAAATTAAAAATGTATACGGTAGCCCTCTATGAGATATCGCAAAATCAGGTTTAGCAACGCCTGAATAGCTCATCCCATTAACGAGCCAATCAAAAGAATCTGGAAATAAAAATGGATAACTAACCAACGTTGTAGAGGTTCTTAGTAGAGCTAAGAAAATTGTTATTAATATTAACAAAACTAAAATAGCTCTTGAGTAATTAAACTCTGTTACGATTTTCATAGAGAGAGTTACAGCATAAATCGCAAAGCATATATGAAACAACTGATGTTGATCTGTGTTTGATTATAAGGTCTTTAGAACCAAAGCTAAGAATGATCAAAATCTTTGTATTTGACTGTTTTAATGGGTTAAATTTCGATTTTAAGAGGTAAATCTAGCTCTGAATCTATCCTTATGGTATTCAAGATAGCTAATTATGTCGATTAGCGATGCTTTCAATATAATAAAGCTTACAAGCAAGCCTAGATTTATCGCAGAGCCTCTATCTTGGGCACGTCATATCCCGTTTGCTAGGTGGATAGTTGAAGCACATCGCCCAACTCTATTTGTTGAAATTGGTACTTACACTGGAAATTCATTTTTTTCAATTTGTGATACCTTAAAAGATATCTCTAATTCTTCTGATTACAAACCTAAAGCACACTGTATAGGTACGTGGATTGACTCATCCAACCAAGAAATAACTTACGATACTGTCTTTGATAGAATCAATAATATTTGCATGGAACAATTCAACGGATTTGTTCAAGTTCACAGAAGTAGTCCAACTGAGTCACTTTCAAAATTCGAAGACAGTAGCATTGATCTTTTGCACATTAATGGACCCAGCACTCTTGAAGCCTCAAAACAAAATTTAGAAGCTTGGTTTAAAAAACTTAGCAACAGAGGAATTATACTACTTCACGATTTTAATTCAGTGGATGAGAGTTCTGACTTATGGAAGTTTTGCTGCGAAATACGTAATCTACATCCATCATTTGAGTTATTAAGTGGTTTAGGCTTAATAATAATCGCAAAATCAAATCAGTGTTTATCTAACGATCTTAAAAAGTTACTTGTCGAAACCAAAACAGATCATAAACTTTCACTGGATTTTCAAACTTTCTTTAATACTCTTGGTTCTATTGTTTATTCAATCTGTGAATACGAAGTCCAAAAAGGAGCCAGTACAAATCTACTTCCATTACCAGCAGAATTAATTTTACCAAGCAAGGAAAAACAACAATCATCTTTCTTGAAAAATTTGAACAATACCCTTGAATACCATTTAAATGGTGTTATCCAAGAAAATAACCACTTACGACAAGTAGTAGATTCGATTTCGAAAGTTCAGCAGTCAAAGTTATGGAAATTGTGTAAGTTTTTAAGACGTTTTACACAAATGTTTATTAAAGGCGCAGATGAAGGACGTCTTGGGTTTATAAAATGGCTAATTGCTAAAATCTTAAAGCGCGGCCCTACCTCTAGAAAATCATACGATATAATTGATGAGGCTTTCGAGAAAATTCAAACTTCACCAAATACACTCTCTGCTGATAAGCCTATTGAAAATACTCAAAAATATATTACTGAGTCGCCTGAGCCTGCTGTGGTTTTACACTCGGGAAATATTTTAGCTAGGGAATGCGATATAATTATCCCAGTTCACTCTTCTTTAAATTGGTTATTTAGATGTATTGATTCACTAATAAAGTTTACCGAATCGAAGTTAATTGGCTCAATTATAATTGTGTTAGACAACTGCACATCAGACGAGGAAGACACTATTGTAAATTATGCAAAGCAGCATTCAAATATAACTGTTATAAGAAACGTCGCCCCACATGGATTTGGTGCCGCATGCAATGCAGGAACACAATTAAGTAAATCTGAGCGAATTATATTTTTAAATAGTGACTGTATTGTTGCAAAAAATACTATATCCGAACTAGTTAGAGTTTCGAAAAGTAATAGCAATATTGGATTAGCTTGCCCAACATCAAATTCAGCAGCTGCTTGTACAATTGAACCTCCAAAAGGCTCGTCGTTTTTAGAAGTAGATCAGTGGCTACACGATTACTTCAAAAATCAACCTGTAGAAAAAAGTTATTCTAAGATTTGCACAGTTGTTGGGTTCTGCCTATTAGTAACACGTGATTGTTGGAATCAAACAGGAGGATTTGATCTATCATGGGGCTTAGGTTACGGAGAAGAAACCGACCTTCAAATGCGCGCTCGGCAAAAAGGATTTATCGGCGTACTAGTTGGTAGTTGCTATGCCTATCACTACGGTAGTGGAACTTTTGATAAATTAGAATCTGCTCAAAGTATTAGGACACACAATCATGATAGATTCATGAAGCTTTGGCGCAATGAGTTTCATGATTTACTGAATGAATCTGACAATAATCGATTCGTTGCAAATATTTCTTCTGATTTAATCTCTACCAAAGACGCTGATTTAAAATGTGATGTTTGTTTTATCTTGCCTGAACTAGCTCAAGGAGTTGGCGGTCTTCACGCAATTGTTGACCTTAATAACTACTTAATTTTAAATGGTTTAAAAAGCAGGATTATAATCCTTGGGGAGGATCCTAATAAGCAAAATAAATTCAGAGAATACTCTTTATCCACCCCTATCTACATCCAAACACAGGAACAACTTCTCAATTTACAAAGCATCACTTCCAAAATTGTCGTATCTACTTTATTTACAACAAATCTGCCGGCTGCCAGATTTGCCGCATCTCAAGGGGCTACTCTGGTAAACTTTGTGCAAGGTTATGAGGCAATATTCGAGGGAGGTCGTCATGCTGCTTCGGTAATTAATACTTACAAGACATCAAGTTACATACTAGTCACATCAAATTGGTTGCAATCTAAACTTTCACAATTCCGCTCCTCCGATTCTATTACACTCCTGCCACTTGGAATTGATCTCAATACATTTAATACACTGGACAGAAAAAAAAGTGACACATCTAATCGATTAAAAGTCACATTAGTTATTCGCTCCTCTCCTGATAAAGGACAATCTACACTAGTCGAAATCGCAATAGCTTTGGCCGATCAAGTAGATTTAACAATTATAGCGCCTAATAATTTTCCAAACCCACTAGATGATAAAAATAGTAACGGTAGTAATTTAACATTCATCAAGCTGCCAATAACACGAGACCAAATGGCGTTGGTTTTCAAAAATACGGATATATACGTTGACGCTTCATTGCATGAAGGTTTCGGACTTATACCACTAGAAGCCATGGCATGCGGCGCTGTCGTAATTTGCTCTGATTCTGGTGGCGTAAATGAGTATTTAAAGAACGGTTCTAACGGTATTTTAGTTTCAGATGTAAACAAGGCTGAAAAATATATCGAAGCAATACTGGCACTTAAAAACAACAGAGATGAGTTGAAAAAGCTCCAGTTGGGCGGCATTGAAACTGCAAAATCCTTCTCGGAGCAAATTGCGTTCAACAAATATCTTTCTTACTTTAAGCAACTTTTAACTTCAAATTGAACTTTTTATAAATTCTTATCGCTAAATAATGAATTTTTATATAGTACTGGCCCAATAGAAATCCAACTTTGATGCTATTTTTAATGAATATGGTATGCTCCTAGAATAATATATGCATAGCAGTCTATGACAAATCAAAATAAACCTATCATTTCTATTCTTGTACCTGTTTATAACGAAGAAAAAGTTATACCTCTTTTTTTCGACAGAATTAAACCTGTTATTAGTCAACTTTCTGACCGCTACGAACCACACTTAATTTTCCTAAACAATGCGTCAGCTGATGGAACCATATCGTCGATTAAAAATTTGGCTGCCAATAACCAGAATATTTTTCATTTAACATTAGCTCGAAACGTTGGGTATCAACGCTCAATTGAATTTGGACTACGTAATACATTTGCAGATCTATATGTATTTATCGATGTTGACTGCGAAGATCCGCCCGAAATGATTCTTGATTTTGTTAAAAGCAGAGAAGACGGCTACGACATCGTCTACGGCGAAAGAGTCGATCGTGAAGAGATCGAAAGTATTAAGTTTTTAAGAAAAGTTTTCTACAGAACAATAAAGGCCGTTGCCGACGAGGAAGTAATCCTTGATATGGCCGAGTTCTCACTAATGACCAGAGAAGTTAGGGACGCAATAATACAAGACAGTTCATCCTTCCCTTTTATTCGAGCATCAATTGGTAGAGTCGGTTTTAGAAGACTGGGTATACCATATAAAAGAAGTAGAAGAATTGCCGGAGAAACTCACTACAACCTATGGGGAATGACTACTTTTGCAGTTGCTGGAATCCTTTCATCGTCAACTCTGTTTCTTAGAGCAGCTATATATGTACTACCTGTTTGGTTATTGGCGATGACAGTCCTTTTTATATATTCACTAAACGAAAACGATCTTTGGGCTTTTAAAGCACTGTTAGCCGTTGGCTTTATGTACTGTGGTGTTGTGCTTAGTTTTATAGCAATGTACCTAGCTAGAGTTTATAAAAACACACTGGGAAGACCGAATGCATTTTTAGATTGCAAGAACTCTAATCCTCAACCTGCTATAAAAAACTAAGCAGCATTTTTGAGTCGCTTGATAAATCTACGAACCTTACCGCGTATACCCATATTGCTAATTATTTCAGTCAAAGCATCTTCAATTAATTTAATTCGAGTTTCATGCTGTACAGCTTTTGCTACAAACTCAATTTGCGGGGTGTAAGTTTGGTGATACTGCCATGCACTAATCCCTACTTTAAGAGCTGGGATTAGCTTAAGTAAGCATGAAGTTCTTTGGTCATATTCTGGACGAGTCGATAATTGACTCAATAAATGTTTGTAACAATCAGGAAGATGCGACCATGTCATCTTTTCTGCAGTAGATTTACCACCATTCTTAAGTTTTTCTAAAAGAATAGGATCGTCACGTAACCTAATAAGAGCCTCGATAGTTTTAAGTTTGTCATCCATCGGAACTACAAGAGCATTCTGTTCATGTCTTATGTATTCTTCATGTCCAGAAACATTCGAAACGATAGCGGTTCCACCACAAGCCATCATCTCGAGTGGGGGCAGAAAAAACCCCTCTACTACACTAAGTTTTAATATTACATCACATGATGAATATACTTCTTTCATTTTATCGGGACTTACAGATCCCAAAAACTTATCGGCATGCCACCAGTCTTCTTTGTATCCATCTCCACATACATACCAGACTTCGATGCCAGATACTTCTTTAACTGCTTCAAACGCAAGACGAACTCTTTTATATTCAATCGATCCAGCTCCTTCAATTAATACTCTCATAACACCTTGTTTCTTAGGTTGTAATGGAGTTATCGGGTGATATCGCTTGGGGCAAACGCCGTTGGGCATCAAATATGATTCCTGAGCAAAATCATCCTTTAATAGTTTTTGAATCCATTTAGCTTCGGTTATAAATATTAAAGGTAAATTATACGAAAGCTCGACACCTGCTCGATTAAAAGTTTCGGCAGGGCTGTAAAATTTTCTCTCATCTGACTGAACAAAATATGCTTTATGGGTGCTATCTAGTTCGAATATTTGATATGCGGTCTCCCACCAGGTTGCAATGACTAAATCAAATTTTTGTGACTTTGCAGAATCCCAATCGATAGCGGGAAAATCATGGCCTAAAGAATTAAACCAAATAGGGTTACCTGTTAATCTACGAGCAGCAGGATCTTTTGCATTAGGATTAGACTTCCAATTTGAAAAAATAATCCCGATATCGTGACCCAATTGCTTTAACGCCTTAGCGTGCTCATACACCACTAAATTACCGCCAGACAATAAATCAGAGGGCAAAACAAACGCAATTTTCATAGAGCACCAGATCTACCATAATAATCAGCAACTTGGTAGGTCCATGGCCTATGGTAATTGTGATTGTAATCGAGTAGTTTTTGCTTGATGAGAACTCAGAATCATTTAACAGAACTACTATTCAATATCCTCATTTTTGTCTTTCTTCTTGTGATGGCTCACTTAGGTCATCAACTGTTCAAAGCTGCCGCCGATGCGGATCGTGTAATGAATAAAAAAGTCTCTACAGATGGCGACGCTCATGGATATCAAAAAACTGCTGTTAACATACTTCATGGATTTGGCCCAGCAGACTCAGAAAGCCTTCCACTGGAAGAATATAAATTAGATCTATCAACTCCATGGGGACTTGAAGCATTAAAGTACGAAAAAGAGCACGGCCCACGAGAAGTAATTTCACGATTCGATCGTCCTCCTGGTTTTCCATTTATGATGGCAGTTGTATATGCAGTTACAGGTGTCGAGACAATTTATGCAAGATACCTTCTAGCAGCATGCGTTTTTTTTGGAAGCTTATTTTTAGCTATCGGAGGTTACTTTGCCGGAAATAAAATCGGTGCGATTGCTGGAATGATTACAGCATTATTTTATATAAGCACTGCTCAGCCATCTTGGTTTGAAGGAATATTAACAGAAATACCTGCTAGCTTTTGGGTAGCATGTTTTTTCATGTTTTTTGCTTGCTATGAACGCTTAAGCAAATACAGATCCGTGTTGATGTTATTTAGCGCTATTAGCTTAGAGATGTTTATCTTCACAAGATTTAATTTTTTTACAACAGTTCCATTTATATTTTTATACTTGCTCTATAGACGTGCCCCTATTAGGCATATTTGTATATTCTTAGCTGTTACAATTTTACCACTAGTAATATGGAGTGCCGTCGCAACAAAATCACTTGGTAAGCTAACTATAATATCAACACAAGGTAGCGGTCTGTTTGCAACTAGTAACAACTCTGACTCATTATACGGTGTAGGATCTGATGGATGGAACAGAGGCGGATGGAATCCTGGGTGGGTTAAATCTGAAACCGGATCTTTATCTTGCGACTATAAACACTTGCCTAGCGATGGCAGCGGTTG
>JBILET010000115.1:0-5152 GCA_044351935.1 Bdellovibrionota bacterium | reverse complement strand
ATTAATTTTTGGAAAAATAATATTACCAAGTTGCCCTTACTTTTTTATTGGAAAATGGAAAAAGGGCTTTGGTTCAACGAAGGTACTGTCTCTGGTTTTTTAAAAACTGAAGGCTTTTTAATTTTAGCTGTATGTTTTTTATTATTTGCGATTGGACATAATACTAAAGAAAGCCAAAGTAAGTTAGATGAAAATTCAAATCGAATTAATCTAATAACTTTTACCCAGATTGTATTATTAACTATTTCGATTGCTAGTTGGAACCAAGTTCCATTTTATTGGATTGGAATAATATGGGTTGGATTACTATTACTATCGATTGTTAACAATATAAGAAAGTCTAGTTGCCTTAATTTTGATTATCCAGTTTGGGTTGGCGCATTTGCATTGTCTCACCTAGCTTCAACTTTAATTTTTTATGGTTCTTGGCGATTTCACCAACCTTTTGATTTATTAATGTTATTTCTAGCCTTTTATGGTTTGCTTAAAGTTTTACAGACTATCTGGTCAAATTATAGGGTATTTGGGGTCTTAACAGGCTTAGTATGGCTGTGTTTAATTGCTAGTCGTTTTGACTTAATTTAAAATCAAGTACTCGTGATTTTATCAACTACAAATATCAAATCGATTTTTAACTATCGTAGTTTAATTATCAGATTAGTACGTCGCGATCTTGAGAGTCGATATAAAGGATCGTTGCTTGGAATATTTTGGGCATTACTAATCCCTATCTTAATGCTATCAGTTTATACATTTGTATTTACTAAAGTATTTCACTCCCAATGGGCAAATCGACCAACAGTCACTGGCGAATATTCATTAAATCTATTTTGCGGACTATTACTATTTGGGGTCTTTTCAGATTCAATAGTCAGGTCTCCTAGATTAATTCTGGACAACGCTTCGTATGTAAAAAAAGTTTTATTTCCGTTAGAAATACTTTCATACGTAACGGTAGGAGCCGCTATACTAAATGCTACATTTGGCTTTACAGTTTTTTTTATCTTCTATCTTTTTGTTTTTGGGCTTCCTCCTATCACATGCATAATGCTTCCGATCGTCTGGACCCCGATGATTTTATTCACAGTGGGCTTGGTTTGGTTTATATCTTCAATTGGTGTTTATTTTAGGGATATTCAGCATGTAGTTGGAGTAGCGATCTCACTGCTTCTATTTTTAACACCAATTTTTTATCCACTGAGTGCTCTTCCGGCCCAAGCACAATCAATTATTGGATTAAATCCACTATCGGTCGTGATAGAGTCAACTCGGATGATCTTATTTCAAAATCAACTACCAAGTTTAGTTAGTTTTGTTATTTCTCTAATAATCGGCATAGTTTTTTTTCTACTAGGGAACTTTTGGTTTGCAAATACTAGAAGAGGATTTGCTGATGTACTCTAATCCATTAATTATAGCCAAAAATCTGTCAAAAGCTTATCTGATGTATAAGCGCCCGCAAGATAGATTAAAACAAATGCTATTTCGTGGTCGATCTAAATATTATGAAGAATTCTGGGCGCTAAAAGATCTAAACTTAGAAATTTATAAAGGAGAAACTGTTGGCATAATTGGAAGAAACGGCTCTGGTAAATCAACTCTTTTGCAGATGATTTGTGGCACTCTGACACCAACCGTTGGATCAATCCAAGTTAACGGTAGGGTTGCTGCATTGTTAGAATTGGGAGCCGGTTTTAATCCTGACTTTACTGGCATTGAAAACGTATATCTAAATGCTGCTATTCTTGGTTTAACTAATAACCAAATTGACAAAAAAATTGACAGTATTATTTCCTTTGCAGATATAGGAAATTTTATAAATCAACCAGTTAAAAGTTACTCAAGTGGAATGTATGCCAGATTAGCTTTTGCTGTTGCGGTTCATGTAGATCCCGAAATTCTTATTGTAGACGAAATATTAGCAGTTGGTGATGCTGCATTTCAAAGAAAATGTGTCGAGCGCTTTTACCAGATTAAAGAACAAGGCACGACCGTACTGTTCGTATCGCACGACCAGTACCAAGTAAAAAATTTATGTGACAGGGCCGTTTATCTTAAAGAAGGAAAAGTTATTGCAATCGGTCCATCTGAGCAAGTCGTAGATCAATATTCATACGATCTAGAGCGAGCCCAGAAAATTGAATCTGGAACTGCGACAGACGAAGAACCTAAACAATCTACTGATTCAAATATAGGAGAGCACTTTCGCATAGAGGAAGTTCACTTAGAGGATGACAACGGAACCCCTCTTAATGTAGTTAAGAGTGGTCAATCGATTCAAGTTAGATTTAAATACAAAGCCCTTACTAATAATTTCCCAAATAAGATTTCTCTTGTTTACAACTTGTATCGACACGATGAGTTCTATATCTCGGGCGCTACAACACTAATGGAAAAGCTGCCCTTATTTGATGCATATGCACACGGTGAGATAGTAGTTAAATTCCCTTCGTTACCACTTATTGCCGGTCGTTATATATGGAGAGTCGCAATTAATGACGCAGGAGGATTATATGTCCACGCACAGGCAAAACATGTCTGCCCATTCCAAGTAATTGATGATTTTAAAGCTGTAGGATTGGTGGAGCTAGAGCATACTTGGAGCTCGAAACCATTAGACAATTAAATATATAATATTTGACCAATCGGAGTTTTAACGATGGAAAGACTAAATTTTCAAAAGCAACCTCTTCTAGATTCTTGGGATTTAGCCATCCACATCGCACGCTATGGCGTAGTTTCACAACACTGCTTAGGTAAAAGAGTTCTAGACATAGCGTGCGGCGAAGGTTACGGCGCATATTTAATGGCAACTCATTGGGGTGCCATGTCAGTTGATGCAATGGATATATCTGATGAAGCCCTGGCCTCGGCTAAAACTAACTTTTCAGATGAGCGAATCAGATGGTCTAAGTGTGATGCCGATAAAATTTTGCCTTCAGATTTTGATAAGAAATACGATCTTATAATTAGCCTTGAAACAATCGAACACATTAACAATCCAAAGCGTTTTCTTGAAGTTCTAAAACAAATATTAGCTCCAAACGGATTAATTTGCGTTTCATGTCCAAACGATGGTTGGTATTACGGCAAAGGTGTCACTCACAATATTTTTCATAAACATGTATTTAGCTTTGAAGAATTTAAACAGTTCTCGGAGGAGGCACTAGGTAGCGCTTCCACTTTCATGATTGGAAGTCCTAGCAAAGGAATTGCTACTGTTCCAATGAATCAACTTTCGGAAAAACAGGCGTATCTAGATGATCGCGTTAAAACTACTCAAATTGTAAAAGATTTTTATTTTAATCCTCCACAGCGTGAAGCTCCTAGTGTTGAAGAATCGCTTTATTTTATAGGTATCTGGGGATTAGATAATTCAAAACCAATAGAAGCTAGTAGCTCTTGGTCGATAGTTACACCCGAAATAAATCAACACATTCAACACATAAGACCTAATTCGATTACTCCCGGAAAAAAACCTGTAGCTGTTCTAGCTGCAGATGTTCCCGGATGGGCATACTGTAATATTGCTCAAAACGTTAAAAAATATCTTAGCTCTTCTTATGATGTTCAAATTGTTTATCTAGGCAATTATGCACATTGGAGGGATTTTTATTTCGATGCATTTTGGGAACGTGAAGCATCTTTTGTTCATATCTTTTGGAGAGAGTTTCTATACGAAACATTACAACTTGATATTGCCTCCGAAGTATCGACTCATTACGGAATCGACAGAAATGCTTTTATCCAAGCATTAGGTGCAGCAAGTTTAACCACTTCTGTTTATGATCACCTACATACAGAACCGACTTCAATGCGCGAACGAGAAACGCTTTTTGCATTAGTAGATTCTTACTTTGTTAGTTCTGATAAATTATTAAAAATTTATTGCGATGGAATGGGCTCTGCTCCTGATTTAGTAATAGAAGACGGTGTAGACCTTGATCTATTTAAGCCAAATAATCTTTCAAGATTTGACATATTAAATCGAGAGCTAGTTGTTGGCTGGGCTGGTAACAGTGGTTGGTGTCGAAACGGCGATCATGATCCTAAAGGCTTTCATTCGATACTACTGCCAGCTCTGGAAATTCTAAAAAAGGAAGGACTTAACATCCGAGGTGAATTTGCAGACTCGACGCAAAAGAAAAGACCAAGATCCGAAATGGTTGATTATTATAATTCTATAGATTTGTATGTTTGTACGTCTCTGATAGAGGGGACTCCAAATCCTGTACTAGAGTCAATGGCATGCGGAGTTCCAATTATAAGCACTGATGTTGGAATTGTTCCGCAAGTTTTTGGAGAACAGCAAAAGCAGTATATCCTGAAAGAAAGATCTGCCAGAGCATTAGCTGAAGCAATAAAAACTATCTACAAAAATAGAAATATTTTATCTACTTTATCTAAAGAAAACTTATCACAAATTCAAACGTGGACTTGGCAGCATAAAATGCGAGGATGGCTATCCTTATTTACACTAGCCCAATCACGAAAAGGAAGTCGTAGCATATCTAGGAAAAAGTTTATATTTAGCAATGCAGCCATGACAGCTAAAGGCATCCAAGATCTGCTTGAATCTAAAACTAAGCAACAGCATATAATAAACGGTATGTCGGCAGAGATCGACAGATTAAATTGCCAGATTACCCATCAAAATCGAATCATTTCATCTTACGCCAATGAAATATCAAAACTAAACTATCTAAAAGCTTCTAACGAGTAATTTATGCATATCACCAAATCATTTAATAAATCTACACTATTATCTTTAGCATTTTTATTTACATTACCGTTTCTGCTTTCTGCCATCAGGCTAGATTGGCTTTTTACTCACCCTTACGTACTACCTTGGTTCGATCCATTTGTTTATTTAGGATTTTTTCTAAAATATCCAGAGTACGTTACAGCTTATCCAACTTACTATCCTGGAGAACGTCTTTCTGTGATTATTCCAGGGTACATCATTTTCCATCTATTCGAGCCAGCCACTGCTAGTGCATGCATTAGATTTTGTTTATATATTCTAAGTGCTGTATCAGTTTTTATTACTTTATTTAGATTTACTGGAACGCGCGCTGCGATTTTCGCTGCAACGATGATGGGGCTTCATCCTTGTTTCTTAACTGCGATAGGATGGGATTATGTGGATGGC